>DATBAK010000057.1 GCA_036271555.1 Acidimicrobiia bacterium | reverse complement strand
CCGCACTCCGACATGGAACAGAGCACCGGCCACACCCACTCGGAGATCGAGGAGCTCTACATCGTCGCCAAAGGGACGATCACGTTCCGCTGCGGTGAGGACATCGAGAAAGTCACCGCGCCCGCGGTCGTCCGGGTGTCGCCGGGGACGGCGCGCTCGCACCGCAACGAGGGCGACGAGCCGGTCGAGATCTGGGCCGCCTCGGTGAAGGGCCACCGCGACGCGACCAAGATCGACGACTTCTGGGCGGCGTCCCCGGATGCCCAGCAGACCCGCTGACGCGGCTCGCGGTTTTTACGGCAGCAGGACGATCTTGCCGAGGGTGTGGCGGTCTTCGAGCTGTTCGAAGGCCTCGCGCACTTCGTCGAGCGGGTAGGTCGCGGCGATCGGGACTTCGATCTTCCCGGAGGCGACCAGTTCGGCCATCTCGGCGAGGATCTCCGGCGTGCTGGCGTCGCTCGACCCCTCCGTCTTCGCCCCGACTTCACCGGCCCGCTCGAAGGAGGTGATCGTCTCGATCTTCTCCGGCGGCACGTCGAGTTCGAGCGCCAGGTCGATGTATTCGGGGCCGAAGAGGTCGATGAAGGCGTCGATCCCGCTCGGCGTCGCTTCGAGGATCCGCTGCGCCACGCCCTCGCCGTAGGTGACCGGCGTGACGCCCTTGGCGCGCAGCCAGTCGTGGTGGTCCTCGGAGGCGAGCCCGATCACGTTCGCGCCGTTCACCTTCAGGAGCTGCACCGTGATCGTGCCGACACCCCCCGCGGCGGCGGAGACGACGACCGTGTCGCCCTCCTTGACATCGACCGCGCGCACCGCGGCGAAGGCGGTGACGCCGACGACGTAGAGCGCGCCTGCCGCCTCCCAGGAGAGGTCGGCCGGTTTCGGGATCAGCTGGTTGGCGGGGACGACGCAGAGCTCGGCGTGGCTCGAGCGCTCTTCGCTCCAGCCCAGCACCTCGTCGCCGGGCGCGAAGCCGACGACGTCGATCCCGACCTCTTTGACGATCCCCGCGAGGTCGGAGCCCTCGCCGGAGGGGAAGGTCGCCGGGAAGCGGTCCTTGAGGGCGCCGTTGCGGATCGAGGCCTCGCCGGGGTTGATCCCCGCGGCCTTGACCTCGACCGCGACCTCTTCTTTGCCGGGCTCGCGAACTTCGACGTCCCTGACGGTCAGGACATCGAGGCCGCCGTACTCGTCGAATTGGACCGCGCGTGGCACTTGCGGAGTTTTACCCGACCGCGCCGGCTTTCATGTCTCGGCGGCGTTGACCACCCGCCGAGCGGCGGGTCTCAGCCCTGCGGGGGAGCCTCGCCGCGCAACTCGGCGGCGAGTTCGTCGGCATGCATCCGCGCCGAGTCGTTGGTCGTCATCACCTGATCCCATTTGATCTCGATCCGGTCGGTCTTCTCGCGATCGAAGACGACCGGTAGGTCGGCGCCGGGCTGCGGCCACTGCTTCGACCAGATCTCGAAGTCCGCCTCGCCGGAGAACGCCTCGACGCCGGGCGCCTGGATCACGTAGGTGATGTGGCACGGGGCGCGCAGCTGGGTGGGGTCGAGCTGGGTGGCGGCGACGACGTGCATCGAGCCCTCGACCGGGTCCTTGATCCGATGGAACAGGCTCATCGCGCCGCAGTGTCGCATGGCGCGGCGGACGGTGGTCGACTCTGGGCTGGGGAAAGATCAGGAGGCGCTGAGCTTGAATCCGGCGCGAGCGAGGGCGGCGGCTTCGTCGCGGAGCTGATCATCGGACTTGCCCGCGACCGAGATCGTCACGGTCAGCCAGCGATTGCCGCGCAAGGCGAGCAGCGAGCGCAGCGCCGGGATCCAGTTGGCGTCGGCGTTGTAAGCGGCCTTTTCGCCGACATGAGGGACGGCCTGGGGGAGGCCGGCGGGGTTTTCCGTGTTGAACTGGACGGTCTCCGCGATGCGGTTGCCGTACCGCTGGTGGGCGGCGAACCCGGAGTCGAGGTAGACGTTGATCGAGACGCCACGGCCGGAGATTTCGCAGCGCGAGAGCGGCGGCTTCGGGTCCGATCGGGTGGACAGGTCAAGGCCGGAGCTTCGGTCGTCGGCCCCTTGCACGGCGTCGCGACCCCGATCGCCGAGCCGCCGTTCGGCGAGCCGCCCGAGCGCCGCGCAGTCCCCGGCCGAGATCCGTGCGGTGGTCGCCGCTTCCGCCCGCGGGTCTTCCCCTTTGATCCCCCGCGACTGCACCGGTTCGTGAATCGCCCGGCGGCCATTTGCATTGCCCGCCGACGGTGAGCCGCCCGGCACGGTCGTGCCGCCCGTAGTCCCCTCCGAGGACCCGCCGCAGCCGACCGTCACAAGACACGCGCCGATTCCCAAGCAACACGCGCAGAAGCGCACGAAACCCATATCGCCATCTTCTACCCCACGGGTGAGTTCGCAGAAACGGCCGCATAGCGACCGAAAGTGCGAACTCACCTGCTTGTGTCGATTTCGGTGGGGGCGGTTCGTCGTCCGGGTAAAAGCGGCGAACACGACCCGCGCCGATCGACACGAGGAGGAGAAGCGATGTCCAAGAGTGTGCTTGACATGTCCGTATCGCTCGACGGTTTCGTCTGCGGACCGAACGAGGCTCCCGGCAACGGCCTCGGCGATAACGGTTTACGGCTGCATCAATGGTTCTACAACGGAGCCGAGACCGGCCAAGGTGGCATCCCCGGCCGTCCCGATAACGTCAACGGCGAGCCGATGGACGAGATCAGGGCGACCGGCGCGGTGGTCGCGGGTCGCGGCACGGTCGAACCGGCGGGCTGGTGGAAGGGCGACCACCACGACGGGGTGTCGATCTTCATCCTCACCCGCACCCGCACGCCTGCCGACGTCGAACAATGGCCGCTGATCACGGTCCTCGACGACGTGAGCGAGGCGATCGCGCGCGCCAAGCAGGCGGCGGGCGACCGCGATGTCCTCGTCCACGGCATCGGCGTCGCCGCGGCCGCGCTGTCGGCCGGCGTTCTCGACGAAGTCCAACTCCATCTCGTCCCCACGATTCTCGGCGAAGGCCGCCACCTCTTCGAAGGCATCGGCGCCGAGCCCCACGAGTTCGAGCTGACGCGCCTCGTCGAGGGCCCTGGCGTCACCCACCTTCGCTATCGCGTGCTCTAGGCGGTCAGCTCGGCGGCGAACTCTCGGAGGGCCGACGTGTGCGCGTCGACGTCGGACTCGGTCGTCGCCGGGGACATCAGGGCCATCATGTGGAACGGGGTCATCAGGATGCCGCGATTCAGCATGTAGAGGTGGAGGAGGGCGTCGAGGGGGGTGTCGAAGGCGGCGTAGGCCTCGCCGCCGTTCTTCGGCGGGGTCGGGCTGAACATGTACTCGACCCGGCAGCCGAGACGGGTCGCCTGCCAGCCGAGGTCGAACTCGGCGATCACCTCGCGGCAGCCCGCCTGGAAGCGTTCGCCGAGGGCGATCATCCGCTCGAATGCCTCCTCGGTCAGCACCTCGCCCAGAGTCGCCCGCACCGCCGCCAGCGAGAGCGCGTTGCCGGCCAGGGTGCCGCCGACGCCGCCGACGTCGGCCACTTCCCAGACGGTCTTCGCCAGCACCCGGTCGGCAACCTCGTCGGTCATCCCGTAGGCCCCCACCGGCACGCCTCCGGCGATCGCCTTGCCGATCGTCATCAGGTCCGGTTCGAGGCCCTCGGCGCGCGTGTAGCCACCGGGGCCGCAGCAGAGGGTGTGGGTCTCGTCGATGACCAGCAGCGTGCCCGCCTCGCGGGTCAGGCGCCGCATCGTCTCGTGGAAGCCCGGCTCGGCGAGGACGATGCCGATGTTGGTCAGCGCCGGCTCGGCCAGCACGCAGGCGACGTCGCCGTGGGCGAGCTCGCGCTCCAGCGCCTCGGCGTCGTTCCACTCGACCACCCGGGTCGTCTCCGCGATCGGCACCGGCGGGCCGACGTTGCCGAGCCGCGGCGCCGGGCGCCCCTCGGCGTCGAGCGTCGCCACCGTCTCGTCGACCGAGCCGTGGTAGCAGTGGTTGAAGACGAGGATCTTCGGCCGCCCGGTGACCTCCCGGCAGAGCCGCAGGACGAAGCGATTGGCGTCGGTGGCGGTGAGGCTGAACTGCCAGTGGCTCAGGCCGAAGCGTCGCGTCATCTCCTCGCCGACCGGGCCGGCGTCCTCGCTCGGCAGCATCGTCGTGATCCCGCGCGCCATCCGCGCCGCCGCCGCGGCGACGGTCGGGGCGGGGGAGTGGCCCGTCATCGCGCCGGTGTCGCCGAGGCAGAAGTCGACGTACTCGCGACCGTCGACGTCGACGAAGCGCGCGCCCGCGGCTTCCGCGACGAAGATCGGGAAGCCGCCCGGCCAGCGCTTCATCCAGTTCATCGGCACGCCGCCGACGAGCGCCGACTGCGCGCGCTCGAACAACGCCTGCGAGCGCGGATGCGCGTCGACGAACCGACGCTCCTCCGACGCGCGCAGCTCACGCAACCGATCGCGCCGCACGTCCCCCATGCGGCGCAGTCTTGCGCGTTACGGCGCCTTCAGCCCGAGGGCCATCTGCCGGTACGTGAAGTACGCGGGCTTCTGGTGCTTGAAGTCACGCGACACGAGTCCGAACCAGTTGTCCTTCTTGTTCGTGTTGGTTCCGGCGTCGCGGAAGCTGTAGACGAACATCGGCCCCGCGTAGGGCAGCGCGACCCACGAGTTCATGCCGTCGACCATGATCGAGTTCTGCTCGGCCTCGGTGACGTGCCCGTCGTCGGCGGTGCCGTTCGTCGGCGCGCCGAACTCGGTCGCCCAGATCGGCTTGTTGCCGTCGCCGTGATCGACCATGAGCTGCCGCACGGCGGCGTTCTTGTACCAGGGCCGAGCCTTCGAGCAGCTCTGCGACGGTGTGCACGGGTACGAGTACGGGTGCCAGCTCAGGACATCGAAGTAGCCCTGCGCGCCGTTGTCGTACATCTGGCCGAAGAACACGTCGCCCGCGATCGAGCGGACGCCGTTGCGGTTCGCGTTCTGCGCGCCGAGACCTGCCGTGAGGACCAGGACGTCGGGGTCCGCGGCTTTGATCGCGGGATACGACGCCTGCATCAGGCGCGTGTAGTCGCACGCGTCCGGAATGGTCCACGTACCCGGCAGGTTCGGCGCGTTCTCGAGCTCGATCGCGCTCACGACGCTCGTCGGGTAACGGGCGGCGACCTCGGCGGCGAAGCTCGCGTACGCGTTGATGTCGAAGTTCGGCTGCCTGGTGCAGCCCGAGACGGTCGGCGGGTCCACCTGGGCCCACGCGGGCGCGTTGTCGATGATCGCGTCGATCTGCATGCCGAGCGCCTGCGCGTAGTTCACGAGCCGGTCGACGTAGGCCCACTCTTCGTCGTCCGGGTTGTTGTCCTGCGGCTGCACGAGCGACCACGGGAACACCGCGCGCAGCCAGTGCACGCCGATGTGGTCCATGAGGTTCATCTCACGGTCGAACGCGGCGTCGGGCAGCTTCGTGATCTCGGCGCCCGCGGACATGCCGAAGAAGTCGGAAGTGAACGGTGGCTTCGGGCCCGGCGGCGTCTTGGCGGCAACGCTCGCGGCGGCCGCGCCGGGCCGCTTCGCGGCCGCGGGGCCGATGCTCCCGATCGCGCACGCGACGGCGAGCACGCCGACGATCACGACCCTCGCACCCACCGCCCTTCGGCGCATCGCCCCGCTCCCCGGATCGGACGTCTGCCACCACCGGTGCCGCCCGCCCTCTGGAGCCGCCCCCGGCCGTCCCAAGCCGAGTGATCACGGTACCCGGGCCGGTGGAACGCGCGCAATGAGCGCGGCCGAACCCTGAGAGTGGTCTGGCCCTCGGCTCGGGGCCCGGGCGTCAGGGTCGGACGAGCGCTCGCAGCATGGGCTCCAGCTTGGCCTGGGTCTCGGCCCACTCGGCGTCGGGATCGGAGCCCGCGACGATGCCCGCACCGGCGAGGAGCCGGGCCCGGTGGCCCTCGAGGGTCGCCCCCCGCAGCGCGACCGCGAACTCGCCGTCGCCCGCGGCGTCGACCCAGCCCACGGGGCCGGAGTACGGGCCCCGTTCGAAGCGCTCGAGCCGGGCGATCGCAGCACGTGCCGCGGCGGCCGGCGCGCCGTTGACCGCGGGCGTGGGGTGGAGCGCGAGCGCAAGGTCGAGGGCGGTCGCGTCGCGCCGTCGGAGCGTGCCCGCGATGCGGGTCGTGAGGTGGGTGACCGACGTGAGTCGCCGGGGCTCCGGCTCGCCGACGACGACATCGTCGCACCAGCGCGCCATCTCGCCCGCGACCGCGTCGACGACGAGTCGGTGCTCGCGGCTCTCCTTCACCGACGACACGAGCCGCACGATCGAGCGCCGGTCCTCCTCGGGCGACGCGGCGCGCGGGACCGTGCCGGCCATCGGCTGCGACACGACCTCCCGACCCGATCGCCGCACGAGCAGCTCGGGCGTCGCGCCGACGAAGCCCCCCGCGGCGTAGACGATGCAGTCCGGCTGTGTCGCGCGCAGCCGCTCCACGATCGTCGCGGGCTCGAACGGCGCGTCGGCGTCGACGACGACCTCGCGCGCGAGCACGACCTTCTCGAGCGCGTCGGTCTCGACGAGCGCGAGCGCGGCGGTGACCATCGCGTCCCACTCGTCGAGGCCCTGACGGGCTTCGACGGTAAAGCGACGCGCGATGCGGCCTCGCGGCGCAGGATCGGCGGCCGGCGGCGCGCTCGCGGGCGCGACGGTCGTCGACCAGACGTGGCCGTCGGCGTCGCGCTCGACGATCCGCGCGGGCACGACGAGCACGCCGTCGACTGTGTTTGCGAACGGCAGCGCGCCCACGGCGCGCGCGCCGCGCCCGCCGGAGTCGCCGGCGCGTTCGATCGAGCGCAGGAACGCGAGCGCGTCGCGCGGTGCGACCGTCGCGGCGACGCCCGCGGTCACGAGCTGCTCGTCTCCCGCGAACCACGCGAACCCGCCGGTACCGAGCGCGTCGAGGAGGTCGCCGGGGTCGGCGACGCGCCGGGTCGTCGCGACGACGAGGCCGGGCTCGCGAGCGGCAGTCATCGCGAGGTCCCGGTGATCAGTTGCGCGGCACCGAGCCCGAGCAGTTGGCGGCTGACCGCGGTGAAGCCCGCGCCTTCGAGCTGCGCGAGGAGCGCCTCGGGTTCGGGGAGGTAGGCGGTCGACTCGGGCAGGTAGCGGTAGGCGGCGCGGTCCGACAACAGGCCGCCCACGAACGGGACGACGTGGTGGAAGTACACGCGATGACCGAAGCGCGCCCACGCGCGCTCGGGCTCCGCGACCTCGAGCAGCGCGACTCGACCGCCCGGGCGAAGAACGCGCGCGCACTCCGAGAACAACGGCTCGAGCGCGACGACGTTGCGGAGTGCGAAACCGCACGTGATCGCGTCGATCGAGCCGTCGCGAACGGGGAGTCGCAGGCCGTCGCCGCGGACCAGAGGAGTGGGTGAACGGTCGTCTTCTGCGCGGGGGCGGCGGTCCGTGCCGAGCCGAGCGAGCCCACGACCATGCTGTGGAGTGGGTGAGCGGTCGTCTTCCGCGCGGGGGCGGCGGTCCGTGCCGAGCCGAGCGAGCCCACGACCATGCTGTGGAGCGGACTCTGGTGACGCGGCGGCCGCGAGCATGCCGGCCGAACGGTCGACGCCGATCGGGTCCGCGCCCGCACGCGTGAGCTCGCGGCAGAAGTCGCCGGTGCCGCACGCGAGGTCGAGCACGCGTGCGTGCGCCGACAGGCCGAGCTCGCGCACCGCGCGCCGGCGCCAGCCGACGTCGAGACCGAGCGTGAGGATGCGGTTCAGCCGGTCGTACCGGGGCGCGATCGTGTCGAACATCGCGTCGACCGCGGCCGCCTTCTCGGACGGTGCAGGGAGCGGCGGGCCCTGACTCAGCCGCGCCACGTGCCCTCCAGTCGGCGGTTCGATGCCGCGTTCGCGGCCGCGATCTCCGATTCGTGCCCGACCGCTTCGAGGTGCTCCTGCGCGACTTCCAGCAGCACGCGACGGAAGTGGTGCGCGACGAGTCCCGTCACCGCGGGCAGCAGCACCTCGAACGCGTCGACGAGCCGCTCGGCCTTGTCGGCGTCGGGAAGGGCCGACTCGCGCAGTGGCGCGCGCACGTGCTCGTCGAACATGGCGACGGCTTGGCTCGCGATCTCGCGGGTCGCGGTGTGGTGCGCGCGTGCGAGCGCGATCAGCTGGTCGATCGGGAAGCCCGCTTCGACGAGCCGCATGCCCGACGCGACGACCGCGACGTCGGCCGCGGTGTAGCGCGGTTGGCCTTCGTGCTCGCGCGCGACGAGCAGTCCCTCGCGCGCCACCATCTCGATCAGTGCGCCGGGGATCCCGCTGCGCGCTGCGAGCTCGTCGAGCGAGAGGAACTCCTCGGCGTCCTCGGCGTCGGCCGCGAGCACGGCCTCCGCGAGCGGCTCGTCGGTCGCGTCGAGCTCGCCGCGCACGAGGCGGCCGATGAGCGCGAGGGTCAGACCGCGGCGGCGCAGCTCACGAATGCGGGCCAGGCGTTCGAGGTGCTCGGGTCCGTAGAAGCCGAGTCGCCCTTCGCGCCGGGGCGCGGGCAGCAGCCGGCGCTTCTGGTAGAAGCGGATCGTGTCGACCGACACGTCGGCTTCACGAGCCAGCTCCTCGACCCGCCACTCGGTCGCCTCGGTCGGCTGCTCGGGCACCGCGCGATCTTAGGAGTAATCACTCCCACAATTCCGGCCGGGGACGAGAATCGGCGAGCAGCGAGCGGAGCGAGCACGCGCCCTCGCCTGCTCCCATCCCGCGTCATGGAGCGGCGAGCGTCCCGCAGGGCGCCGGCGGGCATCCCGCCGGCGAGCGAGTGCGACCAGTGTTATGTGCTCTTCCAGACCGGCTTGCGCTTCTCGGCGAAGGCGGTCGCGCCCTCGATCGCGTCGCCGCCGCGGAACACCTCGAGCGCGCGCTCGTCGTTGCGGACCCAGGCCTCGGCCTCGCTGAGGTCGAGCGCCTCCTTCACGAGTCGCCGTGACACGCGCACCGAGACCGGCGAGTTCTCGCCGATGCGCTCGGCGATCGCGACCGCTTCGTCGAGCACGCGGTCGGCGGGCACCACGCGGTTCACAAGCCCGAGCGCGAGCGCGCGGTCGGCTTCGATTGGATCGCCCGTCATCGCCATCTCGAGCGCGATCGCGAGCGGGACGCGCTTGGGGAGCCGGATGAGCGCGCCGGCGGCGGCCATCAATCCGCGCTGCACCTCGGGCACACCGAAGCGCGCGGTGTCGGCGGCGACGACGAGGTCGCACGCGAGCACGATCTCGAAGCCCCCTGCGAGCGCCGGCCCGTTGACCGCCGCGATGATCGGCTTCGGAAAGTCGCGCATGACGAGTCCCGCGAAGCCGCCGCGCGCACCCGCGATCTCGTCACCGCGTCCCTGCGCGACGACCTTGAGGTCGGCGCCGGCCGAGAAGACCGGCCCGCTGCCGGTGAGCACGACCGCGCGCACACCCGGGTCGGCCTCGGCCGCGTCGAGCAGCTCGGCCATCTCCGTGCTGACCTCGGGGCTGATCGCGTTGCGCGCTTCGGGACGGTTGAAGCGCAGGATCTCGACGATCCCGCGCCGTTCGTGTTCGACGACCGCCATGGTGCAATCCTCCGAACGCTCAGGAAGCGGGCAACGTAGCCGGGTCGGGCCGGGCCTGCGTGAGTGGCAGGTCGACCGCGTCCGCATAGCCGGGGCGCAGCGTGTGCATCGCCAGGAGCACGACGAGCATGATCGCCGCGGAGCCCGCCGTGACCTCGCGCAGGCCGAAGCGATCGGCGAGCGCACCCTGGAGCGCCGCCGCCGCGGGGTACACGGTGCCGAGCAACATCGCGTTCAGCGACAGGACGCGGCCGCGCAGCTCCGCGGGTGAGCGTTGCTGCGCGATCGTCGTGTAGCTCGACAGCGCCGCGAGGTACAACGCGCCGACGACCACGATGGCGAGCGCCGAGAGCGGCAGGTTGGGCGCGACCGCGTACAGGATCAACGCGACGGGCACGAGCCCGACCGCGCGCACCATGATCCAGCGGATGCCGCGCGTGCGGCCGAGCGGACCGATGGCGAGCGCCGCGCCGACCGCGCCGATGCCCTGCGCGGTGACGAGCACCGACGTGCCGTTCTTGCCCGACTTCAACACCTCGATCGCCATCGCGGGCACGAGCGCGATGAACGGCGCGGCGAACAGCATGCTGAGCGCCATCGTCTGCAACACGACGCGGAGCCCGGGGTCCTGGCGTACGAACCGGAAGCCGCCGACGATCGACGCGAACATCTTCACCGCGCGCGCGTCGGGCGCAGGTCGCGGCAGCGTGATGACGAGCAGCACCGCGGCCACGGCGAGAAAGCTGGCGGTGTTCGCGGCCAGCGCCCACGCGATTCCGCCCAGCGCGATCGCGACGCCGGCGAGCACCGGGCCGATGACGCGCCCGAGGTTCCATTGCGCGGAGCCGAGCGCGATCGCGCCCGTGAGATCCTCGATCGGCACGAGGTCGGGGATGAGCGCCTGGTACGCGGGGAAACCGATCGCGGCCGCGCAGCCGCTCCCGAAGGCAACGGCCACGACCACGATCGGCGCCGGGTGCCCGACGATCATCAACGTCGTGATGAGCCCCGCGAAGAATGTCTGCACCATCGTCGTCGTGAGCAGGACGGCTTTGCGCGGCAGGCGGTCGGCGAGCGCACCGCCGACGGGCCCGAGGAACGCGGTCGGCACGAACGTGGCCGCCGCGACCAGCCCCGGCCACAGCGCCTGCCCCGTCTTGTCGGTCACGTAGATGCCGAACGCGACCGTCTCCATCCATGTGCCGATGTTGCTCACGAACGCGCCGGTCCAGAACAGCGCGAAGTCTCGGTGGCGGAACGGGGCGAACGATTCGAGTCGGCGCACGGTGACGTCTACTACGACGGCCAGACCGGCGGGCGCTTCTCCAGGAACGCGGTGATGCCCTCGCGCGCGTCGGGGAGCGCGGCGTTGGCGCTCATCACCGGCGCGGTGACGCCGTACGCGTCGGCCTCGACGAGCCCGTCCTGGGCGTAGAACGCGCGCTTGCCGATGCCGACGACGGTCGCGCTCGAGCGCGTGATGCGCGCCGCGAGCGCGTCGACGGTCGCGTCGAGCTCGGCGGGTGCGACGACGCGGTTCACGAGGTCCCAGTCTGCGGCGGTCGCGGCGTCGATCGGATCGCCCGTCAGCAGCATCTCGAGTGCGCGCTTGCGGCCGATCGCGCGCACGAGCGGCACCATCGGCGTCGAGCAGAACAGCCCGATGTTCACGCCCGGCGTCGCGAACCGGGCGTCGGTCGACGCGACCGCGAGGTCGCAGGCGGCCACGAGCTGGCACCCCGCGGCCGTCGCCATGCCGTGCACGCGAGCGATCACCGGCTGCGGGATCTCGTGCACCGTCGTCATCAGCTCGACGCAGGTCGCGAACAACTCTGCGTAGAACTCGTCGGCGCGGTCGACCATCTCGGAGAGGTCGTGGCCCGCCGAGAAGGCCGGCCCCGCGCCCGCGATCACGACGGCTGCGATCGCGTCGTCGTCGCCGATCTTCCGCAGCGCGTCGAGCAGGTCGCGCATGACGGAGAGCGAGAGCGCGTTGCGGCGCTCGGGGCGATCGAGGGTGACGCGTGCGACGGGACCATCGGCCTCGACCCGCACCGCAGTGGCGGTCATACCGGCGCTCCCATCGGCACGAGCTCGACGACGGGGTCGAGGCGGCCGGCGAACCGCCGCAGGCTGCGCAACACCGCGCGTCCGGTGAGCACGATGAGGATCGCGTTCGCGAGCGCGCCCGCCGCGTCCCACGCGAACGAGGTCGCGACGTAGAACGCCCAGTAGTGGTGGAAGGTCTGGCCCGCGGTGAGATGCGGTGCGTACGACAGCGCGCCGCCGTCGACCTGGAACGGCCAGAACCAGAGGTTGAGGATCGCGCCGTACACGAAGCCCCACGCCCAGCCGTACGCGGCGATGACGCCGACCTCGAGGCGCGCGTCGAGGTGCACCGTCGCGCGCCCGAGGAACCCCGCGCCTGCGCCCATCCAGCTCAGGGCGAGCATCTGGAACGGCAGCCAGGGACCGATGCCGCCGGTGACGACGGCCGACACCGCCATCGCGAGCAGCCCGAGCAAGAGCCCGAAACGGGGACCGAACGCGACGCCCGCGAGGATCACGAGGAAGTAGATGCCGTTGCCGCCGCCGGGCAGCGCGAGCAGTCGCAGCAGGCCCGCGATCGCGCTGAGGACGCCGAGCAGCGCGACCGTGGTGCCCGTCATCGTGCCCCGCCGGATCTCGAGCGCGACCGCGGCGACGACCGCGGCGCCGACGAGCGCAGCCCACAGCGGCGCGTCGCCGGAGTGCGCCTGGTCGGGGAGCGAATGCCCGGTGAGGAAGAACGGCCACAGGAACGCGGCCATCCCAACGACGACCACGAGCGCGTAGACGACCGCGGGCCTCGTGCGCGCGAGCGTCTTCATCGCGCGTCCTTTGCGAGCGCGTGCTCGACTTCGGCGACCGTGAGGAACGGCGGCAGCACGCGCAGCACTTGCGGTGCGAACAACGAACCCGCGAGCACGTCGCGCGCGGGACCGTGGGCGACGACATCGCCGTCGCCGAGCACCACGACGCGCGTCGCGCAGCGCGCTGCGAGCTCGACGTCGTGCGTCGCGAGCACCACCGCGCCACCCGCTTCGCGATGCGCGTGCACCGCGGCTTCGAGCGCGGCGCGCGAGCGCGCGTCCATGCCGCGCGTCGGTTCGTCGAGCAGCAGCACCGGTGCGCCGCCCACCGCGACGGCGGCGATCGCGACGCGTTGACGCTCGCCGCCCGACAGGCTGCGCGGGTGACGATCGCGCGCGGCCGCGAGGTCGAGGCGGTCGAGCCACTCTTCAACGGCAGCCGGATCGCGCCGGCCGAGCAACCGGAGCGTCGCGGTCAGCTCGTCGGCGACGGTCGGCGCGAACAGCAGGGTGTTCGGGTCCTGTGGCACGTACGCGACGCGCGCGCCGTCGAATGCGTCGACCGTGCCCGCGTCGGCGGCGAGCAGTCCCGCGAGCGTGCGGAGCAACGTCGTCTTGCCCGAGCCGTTGCGGCCGAGCAGCGCGAGCACGTCGCCGCGCGCGAGATCGAGTTCGATATTGGTGAGCACACGCCGGCCGCCGATCGCGCACGCAAGCCCACGGGCACGGAGCACGACCGGGCCCGGCTCGGCGCCGGTCGCCGGCGGCGCGGTTGGCGCGGGACGGGGCTCACCGGCGGCGCGGGCGCGCGCCTCGCGCACGGTGAGAGGCAGCGGATCCCAACCGAGCAGCCGGCCGAGCTGCGTGACCGGTGGCGCGCCGTCGTAACCGGCGACGACGCGCCCGGGCTCACCGTCGGCCGCGATGCGCCCTCGCTCGACCACGACCGCGCGGTGTGCGAGCGGCGCGGCACGCTCGAGGCGGTGCTCGGCGATCAGGATCGTCGTGCCGAGGTCGGCGTTGAGGCGCGCGAGCGCGGCGAGCACGTCGTCGGCACCCTGGGGATCGAGCTGCGACGTCGGTTCGTCGAGCACGAGCACCGCGGGAGCGGACGCGAGCGCGCCCGCGATCGCGCAGCGCTGGCGTTCCCCGCCCGACAACGTCGCGGGTGACCGGTCGCGCAGGTGCGCGATGGCGAGCGCGTCGAGTACCTCTTCGACGCGCCGCCGCATCGCCTGTTGATCGGTCCCGAGGTTCTCGAGCACGAACGCGAGGTCGGTCTCCACATGGTCGACGACGAACTGCGCCTCGGGATCCTGGTGCACGAACCCGACGAGGTCGGCGAGCTCGCGCGGCCGGTGCGTGCGGGTGGAACGCCCACCCACGACGACGTCGCCCGCGAAGCGACCGCCGGACGAGTGCGGGACGAGTCCGTTCGCGGCGCGCAGCAGCGTGCTCTTACCCGACCCCGACGCGCCGACCACGAGCGCGATGTCGCCCGCGTCGATGTCGAGGTCGACGGCGTCGAGCGCGGTCACGCCGTCCGGATACGCGTACCCGACGCGCTCGTAACGCAGCGACGCGCTCACGCCTGGTCGCTCCGCAGCGCGGGGTTGGCGACGAACACGGGAACCAGGAGCGCGAGCAGCACGACGAGCACGATCGGGTGGAACGGCGGTAGGCCGTGCTCGCTGGGGGAGTAGCGCAGCGAATGGTCGCCCGCGAGTCCGAGGATGCCGAGCCCGATCGGTGCCGCGAGCACGATGGCGATCACGCGCGCGTCGAGCGCCGTGAGCCGCCGCGGTCGGTAGCGCACGCGCCGGGTCGCCGACGACGCGCTCGCGATCGCGGCGACGAGCAGCACCGCGCCGACCGTGCCCGAGATCAGCGCCGCGACGTCGGCGCTCCCGATGAGCGCGACGAACGCGCCGCCGAAGCCGAGCAGTCCGCCGAGCGTGCCGATCGCGGCGAACCGCTCGCCCCGGCCCGCGGGCTGGTGCCCGAACCCGCGCGCGTCCATCGACTCCGCGAGCGCGACCGCGCGTTCCATGCCGCTCTCGAGTACCGGGACCGCGTGCCGCACGAGCCGGCCGCGACGCACGATCACCCCACCCGTGCGTGCCCGATCCGCTTCTCGGGACGCGCGCAGCGCGGCGATCGTCGACGGCACGAAGGCGAGCGCGATCGTGACGACCAGCCCGAGCTCGTGGAACGCGCGCGGCGTCGACTGGAGCACTTCGTGGTGCGATACGACCGCGTTCCACGCGCCGAACACCGCGATCACGACCACGACGACGAACGCGTCCGCGAGCGCCTGCAGGAGAACCTGGCGCTCGATCGTGCCGCCGACGCGGAAGCCGCCGAGGATGCGCGGCAGGGTGACGTGCGGCAGCGTCAGGAGCGGCGTGCCGAGCCCGTGGGTCGTCGCGATCGTGAGCACGACCCGCAGGAGCCCGAAGGTCACGCCGATCCCGATGAAGATCGGGAACGCGCGCGCCAGCCCCGTGCGCCGGCCGTGCGTCTCGACGACGAGCACGGCCACCAGGAGCACGACGCAGGCGTAGAGCACGTTCGGCGCGAGCTGCACCGACACGACCGCCGCGATCGCCCACACGACCCAGGTCGCGGCGTGCAGCGCGGGACGGTCCGCGGCCCGGTCCGTGCCGATCGCGATCGCGTGGCGATCGGGCGCGAGCTGGTCGGTGGCCACGGCCTCAGCATCGCGCCGGTGGTTGCGACCTCGCAGCAAGCGGCCTTGTTGTGATCTCGTCGCCGCACGCTTCGGCGCGGGTCTCGGAGGCCGACGCGCGCTAGCGTCCGGCCCGACAGGGGTCGGGGGAAGCCGGTGCGAATCCGGCGCTGACCCGCAACTGTGAGCGCCTCCGTGGCGCGAGCCAGGATGCCCGCCCCGTCCGCCGGCGATCGCCGGTCGAAGTCACCGGCCGTCTCCGGACGGCCGCCCGGACGGCCCTCGAGGACGGGGTCGGGGAGGAGTCGGCGATGCGGGTGCGGTCGTTCGGATTGCGTCGGCGGTTCGCGATCGTGACGACGCTGGTCGTCGCGGCGGCGGTCGGAATCGGCGTCGCGGGCGCGGGTTCCGCGCGTGGCGCGACCGCGCATCGCGCGGCCGTCGTCGTCGAGGTCGACGGCGTGATCCACACGGCCAAGATCTCGTTCTCGTCGGATTGGATCAGCGGCCTCGACGCGTTACGTGCCGCGGGCTTCGCGCCGGGTGTGCGCGTGTTCGGCGGCAATGGTGGCGCGGTCTGCGCCCTCGACGTCGGCGGCACGACGATCGGATGCCCCTCCGACAACACGTGTCTGACGTGCTCGCCCGATTCCGACTACTGGTCGTACTGGCGCGCGCTCGCCGGCGCGTCGAGGTATACGTGGTCGAGCCTCGGGGCCGGCAACACGCAGGTGCACGACGGCGATGTCGAGGCGTGGAACTGGAGCACGGGATCGGCGCCGTCGCCGTTCGTGTCGTTCAACGACGCGTGGCCTTCGACACCCACGACCACGCGTCCGCCGGCCTCGACCGCGCGCCGACCGCCGGTCAGCCCGCTGACGGTCGGCCCCGTCGGCCCGGTCGCACCGACGACGACGGCGCGCGCGGACGGAGGCCCCGGTCCAACGGCTCCGACGATCGCGTTGGTGCCGAGCACGACGCGGCCGCCGGCATCGACCGACACGACGGCCGAGCGTTCGACCGAGACGAGCGTGCGCGCGGCCGACACGTCGCCGCGCAAGGTCGCGACCGCGCCGGTCGTCGCGCACGGAGGGGGCGGGTCGTCGTGGGGACTCGTCGGCTTCGCCGCGATCCTCGTCCTGCTGCTCGCGGCGATCGTCGTCGCGCGGCGCCGCCGGCGCAGCGCGATCTCGGCGCAGTAGCACCGAGGGCGAACTGCCGGAACGGGCGGGTCGCCGAGCGGCCCGCCCGATGCAGGAACTGAGGGCGAAGCTTGCGAGCCCGACCAGAGAAGCTCAGATGAGATTGGCGTCGGCGGTGATCGCGACGAGCGCGGGGCCGGGGTGCGCGAGCGCGGATGCGATCGCGTCGTCGAGCTGCGCGCGCTCGTCCACCCGCACGCCGAACGCGCCGCAGAGCTCCGCGTAGGCGGCGAAGTCGGGGTTGTGCAACGACGTCTGCCACACGTCCCACTCGCCCGCGCGCTGCTCCTTCGAGATCTTCCCGAGCTGCGCGTTGTCGAGCAGCACGTGCGTGATGTTCATCCCGTACTTCACCGCGGTCGTGAGCTCTGCGAGGTACTGACCGAAGCCGCCGTCGCCGGTGACCGCGACGACCTGGCGGGTCCCGCCGACCGCGGCCCACGCGCCCATCGCGGCCGGGAAGCCGAACCCGATCGACCCGAGGTAACCCGACATCAGCACCGCTTGACGGCGACACTCGAAGTAGCGGCCGAACGAGTACGTGTTGTTGCCGACGTCGACCGCGATGACCGCGTCGTGATCGACCAGTCGCGAGAGCGAGTCGAAGATCGCGGCCGACGACACACCGAGGCCGCGGTCGTCGAGCAGCCGCCGCGCCTTCTCCGCGTGCCAGATCGCGCGCCGCTCGAGCACTTCGGGTCGCTGATCGACGGTGTCGACGTCGGATTCGCCGAGCGCGCGGAGCAGCTCGTGCGCGGTGACGCCGACGTGCCCGAGCACCGGCACGGAGACGGCGTGGAAGCGACCGAGCGCGTCCGGGTCGAAGTCGACCTGCACGATCGGCTTGTACGAAGCGATACCGGTGTGATCGGAGAACGACGCGCCGAACACGAGGAGGAGGTCCGACTCGTTCATGAACCACGACGCGATCGGTGTGCCGCTGCGACCGAGCACACCGCACGCGAGCGGGTCGTCGTCGGCGATGAGTCCCTTCGCCTTGAACGTCGTGACGATCGGCGCGCGCAGCCGCTCCGCGAGCGCGTAGACCGCGATCATGTCGAAGCGCGCGCCGTGGCCGACGACGATCACGGGTCGGCGCGCGCCGCGGATCAGCTCGATCGCCTCCTCGACGGCCTCGACCGGAGGGCGCGTGCGCAGGTCGGGGAGCCTTCCGGTCGGACCGCTCGCGACCTGGTGGTCGGCGGCCGGCACGACCTGCACCTCGTCGGGGAACACGAGATGCGACACGCCGCGCTCGAGCAGCGCGTGCTTGCACGCGAGGGTCATCAGCTCGGCGTGGTCGGAGCGCTCGTGAACGGTGCGCGAGAAGACGGAGACGTCGGCGAACGCGGCGTTGAGGTCGACGTCCTGGAACGCGCCGCGGCCCGCGACCTTCGACGGCACTTGCCCGGAGAGCGCGAGCACCGGCGCGCGGTCGACCTTCGCGTCGTAGAGCCCGGTCAGCAGGTTCGTCGAACCCGGTCCCGCGATCGCGAAGCACGCCGCGAGCTTGCCGGTGAGCTTGCCGTAGGCCGAGGCCGCGAACGCGGCCGCGCCCTCATGACGGATGCCGACGAACTGCAGGTCGCCGCGCGCCTCGGCCTCGCGCATCGCGTCGGCGAAACCGAGGTTCGAGTGGCCGACCATGCCGAACACGTGGGTCACACCCCACGCGACCATCGTCTCGACCATCACGTCCGAGACGGTGCGCTCGCGCGGCGCTTCGGGTGGGAGGCCGACGTAGACACCGTCGGCGCGCACCTCGACCGGATACGCCTCGGGCGCATCGGTGAAACCGGGCGGCGGCGTTCCCGTGATCGGGTCGTAGTCGTAGCCGTGCCACGGACAGCGCAGCCAGCCCTTCTCGATCGAGCCCTCGCCGAGCGGTCCGCCCTGGTGCGGGCACTTGTTGTGCAGCGCGCCGTAACGGTCTCCGAAGCGGGTGAGCGCGACCGACCGATGACCGGCGGCGACCGTCTTCACGCGCCCGTCGGGCAGTTCGTCGACGTCGGCGACCCGGTACCAGACGGTGCTCATCGGTCGACCTCGCGGCGCTCGGTCTCCATCACATCGGTCGCGTGCTTGCTCCTCGCGGCGCGGTGCGTCATCGAGGTCCGTCGCTGACCGTGCACCCGCTCGATGACGCGGGATGGGAGCGCCTCAGGTCGCCTGCTCGCTCCGCTCACCGCTTGCGCGCTCACGCGACGCCGCCGTACGCCACGCCCGCGAGGTCGGCGACGTTGCGGTCGAACGACGTGAGGTCGTCGAGGCTGAACTGGTTGAGGTGCGAATGCCCGCACGCGCGCGCGAGCACCTGCATCAGCTCGACCGACGCGCGCAGGAATCGGTCCAACCGCTGCGCGGCCTCGTCGACCGGTAACCGCGCGCGCAGGTGCGGCTGCTGCGTCGCGATCCCGACCGGGCAGTTGTTCGAGTGGCACGCGCGCATGCCGAGGCAGCCGATCGCCTGGATCGCGGAGTTCGCGATCGCGACCGCGTCGGCGCCGAGTGCGAGCGCCTTCGCGAAGTCGGCGGCGTCGCGCAAGCCACCGGTGATCACGAGCGTGACGTCGCGGCGACCGCGTCGGTCGAGGTGCCGGCGGGCGCGCGCGAGCGCGGGGATCGTCGGCACCGAGATGTTGTTGCGGAACAGCAGCGGTGCCGCGCCGGTACCGCCGCCCCGACCGTCGAGGATCACGTAGTCGACGCCGACCGAGAGCGCGGCGTCGAGGTCTTCCTCGATGTGCTGCGCCGACAGCTTGAACCCGATCGGGATGCCACCCGATTCTTCGCGCACGCGATCCGCGAACGCGCGGTAGTCGTCGAGCGAGGTCCAGTCGGGGAAGCGCGGTGGCGAGATCGCGGGCGTCCCCTCGGGCAGGCCGCGCACCTCGGCGATGCGGCCGACGACCTTGTCGCCGGGAAGGTGTCCACCCGTACCTGTCTTTGCGCCCTGCCCACCCTTGAAGTGGAAGGCCTGCACCTTCTTCAAGATGTCGAACGACCACCCGAAACGGGCCGACGCGAGCTCGTAGAAGTAGCGCGCGTTCTCGGCCTGCTCTTCCGGCAGCATGCCGCCCTCACCGGAGCAGATGCCCGTACCGGCGAGCTGCGCGCCCCGCGCGAGCGCGGTCTTCGCCTCCTGCGACAGCGCGCCGAACGACATGTCGGACACGAAGATCGGGATGTCGAGCCACAACGGCTTCGCCGCGTTCGGACCGATGCACAGGTCGGTGCCGACGGGATCGTCGTCGAGCAGCGGCAACCGCGCGAGCTGCGCGGTGACGATCTGCATCGTGTCCCACGTCGGGAGCTCGGTGCGCGGCACGCCCATCGCCGCGACCGGTCCGTGGTGTCCGGTCTTCGACAGCCCGAACTGCGCGAGCTCGTGGATGTACATCACGAACGGCTCTTCCGGAACCATGTGCGGATCGCGGTAGAGGCCTTGGTAGACGTCGGGGTCGAACGGTTGCGGGTGCTTCATCTTCCACATGAGCACCGCGTCGCGATCGACGAAGAGGTCGCCGCCGTCGAGCTCCGACTCGAACTTCTGCAGCACCTCGGCGTTGTTGTACGCGCTCACGCCGGTGTCGATGCGGTAGTCCCAGCCGTGCAGACCGCAGATGAGGTCGTCGCCGACGATCGAGCCGTCGGCGAGCCGCGCGCCGCGATGCAGACACCGGCCGTAGAGCACGGAGTGCTCGTCGCCGCGGCGCACGATCACGAGATCGATGCCCTCGACGTTCGCGCCGACCGGCGTGCGATCGGGCACCTCGCTCCAGGTCGCGACCTTCACCCGATTCATCCGCGCTGCCCCCCTTGGCCGAACGTGTGGTGCGTGATTCTCCCGCGCGGGCGGCCGTTGACCCGGTCGCACATCATTGGTATAACGCTGTGATACAGCCTGGCCGTCCACACACGTCTGACATGGGGGACCGATGGTCGCGACGACGAACCCGTTCCTGCTCGGCAACTACGCGCCCGTGCGCGACGAGGTCACCGATTCGCGGCTCGAAGTGCGGGGCGCGCTCCCGCGTGAGTTGAGCGGGCGCTACCTGCGCATCGGCCCGAACCCGTACGCGATGCCCGAAGGCCCGTATCACTGGTTCATCGGCGACGGCATGGTGCACGGCATCGAGCTGCGCGATGGACGCGCGAACTGGTACCGCAATCGTTGGGTGCGCACCGCGCCGATCACCGGCGCGACGGGCGAGGCCGCGATCGACGGACCGCCGCCGCCGATGTACGACTCGAGCAACACGAACGTGATCGGGCACGCGGGTCGTGTGTTGTCGCTGACCGAAGGTGCGATGCCCTACGAGCTGTCGCCGGAGCTCGACACGCTTCGACGCACTGCGTTCGACGGGACGTTGCCGACCGGCTTCACCGCGCACCCCAAGACCGATCCGGTCACGGGTGAGCTGCACGGGTTTGCGTACTCGTGGACTTCGCCGAATCTCATCTACCACGTGATCGACGCGTCGGGGCGGCTCGTGCGCAGCGAGCCCATCACCGTCGGCGGGCCGACGATGATCCACGACTTCGCGCTCACGCGCAGCTCGGTCGTGTTCTTCGACCTTCCGGTCGTGTTCGACCTCTCGATGGTCGAACGCGGGCTCGCGATGCCGTACCGCTGGGACGACGACTATCCCGCGCGCGTCGGCGTGATGCCGCGCGACGGTGGCGACGCCGACGTCGTGTGGTCGGACGTCGAGCCCTGCTACGTGTTCCACCCCATGAACGCGTACGACGAGGGCGACGCCGTCGTCGTCGACGTGTGCCGGCACCCGACGATGTTCGCCCACAGCGTCGAAGGCCCGAACGACGGCGGTTTGCCGACGCTCGACCGGTGGACGATCGACACCGCCGCGCGCAAGGTGCGCCAGGAACGGCTCGACGACCGCGGGCAGGAGTTCCCGCGCGTGAACGAGTCGCTCCTGATGTCGCGGCACCGGTACGGGTACGTGGTCGAGACGATCAACAGTGAGACCGCGTTCGACACCGCGCGCATCTTGAAGCACGACCTGCAGACGGGCACGTCGGAGGGGCACGACTTCGCGAACGGCGGGAGTCCCGGCGAGTTCGTGTTCGTGCCGAGCGAGGGTGCGACGTCGGAGGACGACGGCTACCTCATGGGCTTCGTGTACGACCCGACGCGCGATTCGAGCGATTTCGTCGTGCTCGACGCGAGCGCGGTCGCGTCGGAGCCGATCGCGACGGTCGCGCTCCCGCAGCGCGTGCCCTACGGCTTCCACGGCAACTGGGTTCCCGACCCCCGCTGATCCGTCAGTGGTACTGCGTTGCCCGGCGATACGCCGGCAACGCAGTACCACCGGACCGACGCGTCGCGGCGTCGATCAGGCGGAGCAGCCGACCTCGGTGGTGACGCTCAGCTCGACACGCCGAGGCGCGCGAGCTCGTGGCGCACCGTGCTCGCGGCGGCCGGTTGCCCGGCCTTCGCGACCGAGTCGAAGAAGTCGCCGAGCCGCTTGCGGCATGTGCCCGCGTAGCGAACCGCCTCGACCTCCGTCCAGTGCACCGGCGTCTCGCGCTCGGATCCTGCCGCCGCGATCGCGAGGTTCTCGCGGTGAGACGCGACGTCGTCGACCCGCGAACACTCGTCGAGACCCATCCCGATGTCCCACACCATGTCGGCGCGTGGGTACGGACGCACGCCGAGCTCCTTCGCAAGCGTGTTGACGAAGTCGGCGCGCTGCGTGGCGTCGTTGCGGCGGCCCGCGAGCTCGACGAGCTCCTGCTCGAGACCCGATCGGTCGGCGCGCGTGAGCGCGCAGGTGACGTGCGCGTGCAGGTGCGCGGTTCCTTCGCGCACGTCGAAGCCGACCTCGCCGCGCGCCGAGGGGCACTTCTGCGCCATCTCGATCGCGATCTGCGACGGAAGGATGATTCCGTCCTTCGCAGGGTGGACGTCGACCGTCGGCACGTCGCTCGACGAGTGGTGCCCGAGGCAGCCGGCGACGAGCACCGCGACCGTCGCGACCATTGCGACGGTGCGCGTCGCACGCGATCCCACGGCGTCATCGTGACAGACCGCCCGCCCGCGCGGCGGCACCGGGCGTGCGGTTCCGCAGGGCCGTCCGTACACTCGACCGCTCGGTCAAGTTTCGTGGACGGGAGTCAGCCGTGGCATCCGAAGAGCAGCGCGTCCTCGACCTGTGCGAGCAGCTGCTCGCGGAGCACGACCCCGCGACGGCGAAGGCCGAGGACTTCCTCGGCGCGCAGTTCGACCTCGGGCTCGCGTGGGTGCACTTCCCCGAGGGCAATGGCGGGCTCGGACTCTCACCGAAGCTTCAGAACACGGTCAACGCTCGGCTCGGCACGGCGAAGGCGCCGAGTCCGTACGGTCGCAACCCGATCGGCTACGGCATGGGCGCGCCGACGGTCGTGACGCACGGGAGCGACGCGCAGAAGCAGCGCTACCTGCGCCCGCTCTTCACCGGCGAAGAGGTGTGGTGCCAGCTGTTCAGCGAGCCCGGCGCGGGCAGCGACGTCGCGGGCCTCTCGACGCGCGCCGAACGCGACGGCGAGGAGTGGGTCGTCAACGGGCAGAAGGTCTGGACCACGCTCGCGCACATCGCGCGCTTCGGCATGCTCATCGCGCGCACCGATCCCGACGCGCCGAAGCACAAGGGCATGACCTACTTCGTCGTCGACATGCACGCGCCCGGTGTCGAGGTGCGGCCGCTCGTGCAGATCACGGGCGAGGCCGAGTTCAACGAGGTGTACTTCACCGACGTGCGCATCCCCGATCACGAGCGGCTGAGCGAGGTCGGCGAAGGCTGGCGCGTGTCGCTCACGACATTGATGAACGAGCGGGTGTCGATCGGCGGAACGGTCGCGCCGCGCGGGAGCGGTTTCATCGCGACCGCGCTGCACGCGTGGTCGAAGACGGACCGCAACGATCCCATCGCGCGCGACAAGCTGGCCAAGCTCTGGTGCGAGGCGGAGGCGCTGCGACTCACCAACGTGCGCGCGTCGCAGGCGCGCAAGCAGGGGACGCCCGGCCCGGAGGGATCCGTCGCCAAGCTCATGATGGCGGAGCTCAACCAGCGCATCGGGAGCTTCGTCGTGAACCTCATGGGTCCCGAGGCCGGCCTCTACGACGGCTACACGTTCGAGCGGCCCCGTACCGCGCTCGACCTCAGCAAGCCGGTGAAGGCGTTCCTCCGGGTGCAGGCCAACTCGATCGAGGGCGGCACCTCGAACATCATGAGGAACATCCTCGGCGAGCGGGTGCTCGGCCTCCCGGGCGAGCCCCGGGTCGACAAGGACGTGGCCTGGAGCGCCGTCCCCCGGAGCTGAGAAGACGTGCCCACCAGAGCGCGTGAGCGAAGCGAGCGGCGCGGCCGCGTTCGGCACCTGAGGCGCCGGGAGCGAGGCTTGCGAGCCCGACCAGAAGGAATCGCCTCCGGAAATCGGGTCGGGCTGCCGATGAAGGAGGGTGGCGCGAGCACGACGTCCTCACGCGCCCGTAATCGGGGCGGCCCGCACGATCTCCGTGTTGTTCGTCGCGCTCGCGGTCTGTGTGAGCGGCGTCGCGGCGGCGTCGACGACCACGACGACGTCGACGACCACGACGACCACCACGACCACGCCGGGTTCGACCGTCCCGCCGGCGACCGCGCCCGCGCCGCCGACGAGCGTGGCGATCCTGCCGCCGCCGCCCCCGTTCCCGCCCGGTGACGACTTCGGCCGCCTCCTTCTCCAGCACCGCGCCGACGGCACCGCCGCGCTCGCGCAGGCGAACGTCGACATCTCGATGTGGACCGGTCAGGTCGCGACCGAGCAGGACAACGTCCGCGTCGCGCAGGACAAGCGCAACCAGGCGGTCGCACACGCGCACGCGGTCGTGCGCAAGCTCGTCGCGATCAAGAGCGAGATCAAGGTGCTCGCGGCGAACGCGTACATGCTCGGATCGAGCGTCGAGCTCACGGGCGCGCTGTCGTCGTTCGCATCGGCGAACGACATCGTCACGCTGCAACGCAACCTCACGCTCGTCCGCAGCTCACACGATCGCTTGCACGACCTCGTCGACTACGAGAAGCACGAGCAGGTGCGCGCGGCACGCGGGGTCGACGACGCGACCGAGGGCCTGAACGAGGCGACGTCGAAGTGGCAGGCTGCGCAGGGGAGCCTCGCTGCCGCGCAGCAACGCCAGGTCGACGCGACCGCGGAGCTCGCGCAGGCCGATCGCGACCAGCAACGCTTCTTCGACGACGCGACGACGTCGGCGAGCCCGATCATGGGCCCGACGCTGCTCACCGCCGACGACCTCGTCGCGTACATCGACTCGCTCCACCTGAAGCATCAGCCTCAGCTCACGGTGCCGATGCGCACGCTCGCGGGCTATTACATCTCCGAAGGCAAGGCGGAGGGCGTCCGCGGCGACGTCGCGTTCGCGCAGTCGGTCCTCGAGACCGGCGCGTTCACCTTCCCGGGTCACGGGCTCCTGATCCCGACCGACAACAACTTCGCGGGCATCGACGCGTGCGACAGCTGCAAGCACGGTGACCTGTTCGAGACCGCGCAGATCGGCGTGCGGGCGCAGATCCAGCTGTTGCGCGTCTACGCGGACCCGACGCTCGAGAAGATCGAGCAGTTCGCGCATCCTGTCGCGCTGCTGCACGAGCCTCACCTCCGCGGGTCCGGGCACTCGCGCACCTGGTACTCGCTCGGCGGCACGTGGGCGACCGGCCCGAACTACGGCTTCCACGTGTACGACATCTACATGCAGATCCTCGATCTCGCGGAGCGACGCGCGCGCGGCGAGACGCCGTAGCGCGACGGCCCGAATCGCGCGTTCGTCGTCATGGCGCGCGCCGCTCACATGCGTCACGATGCACGCATGCTCGAGATGCGATCGGCCTGCGAGCACTGCGGCGCGCCGCTGCCGCCCGACGCGACGAACGCGGCGATCTGCTCGTTCGAGTGCACGTTCTGCCGCGACTGCGCCGATGGCGTGCTCGCGGGCGTCTGCCCGAACTGCGGCGGTGAGCTCGTCCGGCGGCCGGCGCGCGCGAACGCGCAGTAGCTACCCCTCGAACCCGCCCCACGCCTCGTAGAGCAGCTCGCCGATGCGCGCGAACGCGTTCGGCGCGGCGTCCTCGGGCCGGGACGCGAAGTCGGTCTGCCCGTCGGCCATGGCCGCGACGACCCACGAAGCGGTGTCGGTCTCGAAGCGCCCGGAGTCGACGAAGCGGCCCATGCCGGTGCCGGTCTTGTTGTAGACGCGCACGGGCATGGTGATGGCGACGTCGGCGGCGTACGCCATGTGCGGGAGTCGCCGCGGCAGGCCGACGAGGTGCTGCTGGCGATAGAGGATCGTGCGGCACCGCTCGTCGAGGTGCGCGTACAGCTCCGCGAGATCGCGCGGTGAGCTCACCGAGAACGGCGTGCCCGCGAGCGCGTCGCCCATCTCGATCTCGTTGATGCGAAGCGTCGGGCATCCGAGCGCCTGCATCGCGGCGGCGAAGTCGTCGAGCGTCCCGAGCCGCGGCATCAACATCGCGGTCGCGGAGTTGTCGGAGACGATGATCATCAACCACGCGAGGTCGTCGAGCGTCGGCTGCAGCCCGCTCGCCAGGAATCGGAGCACGCCGGTACCGATGTACTTGTCGGAGTCGCTGAGCTCGACACGTGTCGAGGGGTCGAGCGTGCCGGCGTCGACGAGCCGCGAGTAGAGGATCAGCGCGCCGGTCTTGGCCGTGCTCTCTGCGGGCATGACCCGGTCGGCGTCGAGCTCGACGGTCTCGCCGGTCGCGAGGTTCCGCGCGTACACGCCGAACACACCCGGCAAGCCGTCGACCGTCGACCGCACCGCGTCGGTCAGGGTCATGGCCGAAGACGCGAGCCGCGAGCGGAGCGAGCACGCGACCTGGGTCGCGCCCATCTCGCGTCGTGGAGCGGCGAGCGGTTCCGTGCGCGCGCGCCGGTCGCGAGCACCGAAGATCGAGCGAGCGCGACCATGAACACAGTGCGACCATACGCCGGCAGTTCGAAGTTCCTGCCGAAACGGGCGGGTCGCCCTTTGCGGCCCGCCGAGTCGCAGCGTGACTCGTCGAGGAGGGCGAAGCGTGCGAGCCCGACCAGAAAGCTTCGTGCCCGGGATCGAGCTCGCGCGGTCCTTCTACGCGGAGGTCGTCGCACCGATCGTCGGCGTGCGACCGCATGCGGCCGCGCTGCTGGGGTGGGGATCGGACGTGCTCGGCCTCGACACCGAGCGCTCGACCGATCACGGCTTCGGACCGCGCCTGCAGATCCTGCTCGGCGACGACCACGATCCTGCCGACGCGGAGGAGCTGCGACGCGCGCTCGACGAGCGGCTCCCCGCCGAGCACCGCGGCTACCCGGTGAGATTCGAGTGGGACGAGGTGGCGCGCCAACACCACGTGAGCGTCGAGAGCACGGGCGGGCTCTCGCGGCGGATCGTCGGCTTCGACCCGCGCCCGAGCCTCGACGTATTCGACTGGCTGACGACGCCCGAGCAGCGCCTGCTCGAGCTGACGCGCGGCGCGGTGTTCCGCGACGACCTCGGCGAGCTCACGCGCATCCGCGCGCTGCTGGCGACCCATCCCGACGACGTGTGGCTCTGGTTGCTCGCGTGTCAATGGAAGCGGCTCGCGCAAGAGGAGCCGTTCGTCGGGCGGACCGCGGAGGTCGGCGACGATCTCGGCAGCCGCGTCCTCGCCGCGCGTCTCGCGCGCGACGTGATGCTGCTGTGCTTCCGGATCGAGCGTGTGTACGCGCCCTACTCGAAGTGGTTCGGATCCGCGTTCGCGCAACTCGACGCGGCGGCGGAGGTCGGCGCCGCGCTCGATCGCGCGCTGCGCGCCGGCGCGTACGAGGATCGCGAAGCGGGGCTCGTCGACGCGTACGAGGCCGTCGCGCGCCGCCACAACGCGCTCGGCGTGACCGCCGCGGTCGAGCCTTCGGCGCGCGGGTTCCACTCGCGACCGTTCCGCGTCATCGGCGCCGAACGCTTCGTCGATGCCTGCCTCGCACGGGTCGAAGATCCGGCGCTGCGCGCATTGCCGCTGATCGGCTCGGTCGACCAGTGGTCCGACAACGCCGACCTGCGCTCGTCGCCGGTGGTGTTCCGCCGCGGACGCGAAATGTACGGCCGGAGGGGCTGAGCGGCGCCGGTACTCTCGGACCTCGTGGCATCCGACCCGGCGTTGATCTCGGCGCGCGCGCTCGTGAAGCGCTTCGGCAGCTTCGTCGCCGTCGACGGGATCGACTTCGACGTGCAGCGCGGCGAGGCGTTCGGCTTCCTCGGCCCGAACGGCGCGGGCAAGAGCTCGACGATGCGCATGATCGGTTGCGTCTCGCCCGTGAGTGGCGGCGAGCTACGCATCCTCGGACTCGATCCCGCGGCCGACGGACCCGCGATCCGCGGGCGCCTCGGTGTCGTGCCGCAGGACGACACGCTCGACCTCGAGCTCACGGTGCGCGAGAACATGATCATCTACGGCCGCTACTTCGACCTGCCGCGCGCGGTCGCGCGCGAGCGCGCGGCGCGGCTGCTCGAGTTCGTGCAGCTCTCCGAGCGCGCGAACGACAAGGTCGATCCTCTGTCGGGCGGGATGAAACGCCGGCTCACGATCGCGCGCTCGCTCATCAACGAACCCGAAGTCCTGCTGCTCGACGAGCCGACGACGGGACTCGATCCGCAGGCGCGTCACGTCGTGTGGGAGCGGCTGTACCAGCTGAAGCAACAGGGCGTCACGCTCGTGCTCACGACGCACTACATGGACGAAGCCGAGCAGCTCTGCGACCGGCTCGTCGTGATGGACAAGGGCCGCATTGCGGCCGAGGGCTCGCCGCGAGCGCTCATCGACCAGTACTCGTCGCGCGAGGTGCTCGAGCTGCGCTTCGCGGTGGGCGAGCAGGAGGCGATGGCCGCGAAGCTCGCGGGCATCGGCGATCAGGTCGAGCCGCTGCCCGACCGCGTGCTCGTGTACGCGCACGACGGCGACGCGGCCGCGGCCGCGGTGCACGAACGCCACCTCGTACCCGAGAGCATGCTCGTGCGCCGGGCCACGCTCGAGGACGTCTTCCTGCGGCTCACCGGCCGCACGCTGGTCGATTGAGCACATCAGGCGCGGACCGCAGGCGCGGACACCCCGTGAAGCACTCGTCGCCGTCCGGATCGAGCGCCGAAGGTCGGAGTCGCATGGGCGCGACACCGCCCGCGCTGCGCGCGCTCGAGTACTGGATCTACCAGTACCGGCGGATGTGGCGCGGCAGCGTGATCTCCGGATTCATCAGCCCGCTGCTGTACCTCGCGGCGATGGGCGTGGGGCTCGGGTCGCTCGTGAACCATCATCACTCGAGTCGCAACTCGCTCGGTGGCGTGAGCTACATCGCGTTCCTCGCGCCCGGAATGCTCGCCGCGATCGCGATGCAGATCGGCGCGCAGGAGTCGACCTATCCCGTACTCGGCGGCATCAAGTGGGTGAAGAACTACTTCGCGATGCTCGCGACGCCGTTGCGCGTCGTCGACGTGCTCGTCGGGCAGCTGCTGTGGATCGCGATGCGCATCACGCTCACGGTCACGCTCTTCCTCGTCACGATGGAGCTCTTCGGCGCCGGTCATCACTGGACGGTGTTGCTGGCGGTTCCCTCGGCGGTGCTCACCGGGATGGCGTTCGCGGTGCCGATCTGCGCGTACGCGGCGACGCGTGAAGGCGACGCCGCGTTCGCCGCGCTGTTCCGGTTCGTGGTCATGCCGATGTTCCTGTTCTCGGGCACGTTCTTCCCGGTGACGCAGCTCCCGAAGGGCCTGCGCGTGGTCGCGTACATCACGCCGCTGTGGCACGGCGTCGATCTGTGTCGTGCGCTCGCGCTCGGCGACGCCGGAGTCGTGCGCTCGCTCGGCCACGTCGCGTATCTGCTGGTGTTCGTCGTCGCCGGCGCGCTGTGGGCCCGGCACACGTTCACGCGACGGTTGGCGACATGACATCGACCCCGTCGACCCCGTCGACCACGACGCTCACGCGCATCACGCCCAGCGTCGCGTGGCGGGGCGCCCGCGCGCGGCGTCTCGTCGAGCGCAACGTGATGGTGTACCGGCACAGCTGGCTGATCATCTTCTCCGGCCTGTTCGAGCCGATCTTCTACCTGCTGTCGATCGGCGTCGGGATCGGTCGCCTCGTCGGCAAGGTGCCCGGACCGGGCGGTCATCTGCTCACCTATCGCGAGTTCGTCGCGCCGGCGCTGCTCGCGTCGGCATCGATGAACGGCGCGGTCTACGACAGCACGATGAACGTCTTCTACAAGCTGAAGTACGCCAAGATCTACGACGCGGTGCTGTCGACACCGATGGGCGTCGACGACGTCGCGCGCGGCGAGATCACCTGGGCGCTCATCCGCGGATTCCTCTACGCGGTCTCGTTCATCGTCGTGATGCTCGCGCTCGGTCTGGTCGACTCCGCGTGGGAGATCCTCGCGTTGCCCGCGTCGGTGCTCATCGGCTTCGGCTTCGCGTCGATCGGCATGGCCACGACCGCGTACATGCGCAGCTGGGAGGACTTCGAGTTCGTGCAGCTCGCGGTGCTCCCGCTGTTCCTGCTGTCGACGACCTTCTATCCCTTGTCGACCTACCCGCGCTGGTTGCAGATCGTCACCGAGTGCACGCCGCTCTTCCATGGCGTCGCGCTGCTGCGCGCGCTGAACGAAGGTGCGATCGGTCCCGGCCTGCTCCTGCACGCGCTCTACTTCGTCGCGATGGGGATGATCGGCGTCTGGGTCGCGTCACGCCGGCTGGGTCACCTGCTCCTCACCTGAGCTTTCTGGTCGCGCTCGCTGGGCTCGCCGCTCCTGACGCCTCAGCCGCCGCCTCGGGAGGGCCGCGAAGCGACCCGCCCGCTCTCGCGGGAACGCCGGGCCAGGTAGATGACGGTCTGGTACGGGCGCACGATCGCGTCGCCGAAGTCGTCGCGCGCGATGCGCTCGAGCTCGTCGAGCACACGCGTGCGCGTTGCCTCGGGCAGCGCGAGCCACGGCGAATAGGTTGCGAACAGGGCGCGGATCCCGGCCGCATCGTGGTGGCCCTCCCACGGCACGACGTGGTGCTCGACCGGCTCGAACGCGCCCGTCGCGTCGATCTCGCCGATGCGCGCGTCGACGTCGAGCGCATACGGCACCGAGCTCGCGAACGCGTCGAACTGCAGCTCCGGCGCGAGGTCCCGAAGCATCGGCCGGAGCGCGCGCTCGAACGGATCGGGGCGAGAGGCGTCGCCGAACACCGTCCACCAGAGCGCGAGCCAGCCACCCGGGCGCACGAGGGAAGCGGCCTTCGCGAAGCCGGTGCCGGGTTCGACCCAGTGGAACGCGGTCGCGGCCACGAGGAGATCGAACGCCGCGTCGGGCAACGCGGCGGACTCGAACGACGAGACGACCACCTCACAGGCGCGACCCGCGGTGCGCTCGCGCAGACGCGCCGCGAGCGCGGGCCCGGGCTCCACGGCGGTCACCGCGGCACCGAGGTCGAGCAGCCGCATCGTCGCCAGCCCGGTCGCGGGTCCGACCTCGAGCACGCGCGCGCCCGCGCCGCAGCCGCGGTTCGCGAGCAGCGAGTAGATCTCGTCGGGGTATTCGGGCCGCGCTTCGTAGCCGTCGGCGACGCCGTTGAAGGTCGCGGCGAGCGTGAGCCGGATCTCGTCGTCCACTACGCAGGCTCGAACAGCTGGCGGAAGAGCGCGAGGTGCTCGGGCCGGTGCCGCAGCATCTCCGGATGCCACTGCACACCGAGTACACGGGGCGCGCCGTCGACCTCGATCGCCTCGACGGTGCCGTCGTCGGCCCGCCCGACCACGCGGACACGCGCGCCGACGGTGTCGACGGTCTGGTGGTGCAGTGTGTTCACGCCGAGCGCGGTGGTGCCGAGCGCCTTCGCGATGCGGCTGTCGGGTTCGAGGATGACCTCGTGGACCGACTCGTTGTACGCGTCGTCGCGCGAGTGCACGGGCACGTGCTGCGTGAGCGTGCCGCCGAGCGCGACGTTCAGCACCTGGATGCCACGGCACACACACAGCGTCGGCTGGTCGCGCTCGACCACCGCGCGGCACAGCGCGATCTCGGTCTCGTCGCGGCGCGCGTCGACGGGGCCGGTCTCGGGTGCGACCGGCGCGCCGTAGCGCTGCGGATCGACGTCGCAGCCGCCGGTGACGATCAGTGCGTCGACGGCGTCGAGCACGCGCGCCACCTCGTCGGCGTCCGACGGGTCGACGACCGGCAGCACGACCGGGATCGCGCCCGCCCGCTGCACCGCCTTCACGTACGGCACCGCGGCCGCGAAGTGCAGGAGCTCGAAGCCGGACTCGTCGACGAGCACCTGGTGCGCGGTGATCCCGACGACGGGCAGACGATCGCGCGCCGTCACATGATCTCGAAGTAGCGGGCGAGCTCCCAGTCGGTCACCGACTCGGCCGACGCGTCACCGCCGGTCGTGTGGAACATGAGCCATTCCCACCGCCGCGTGTTGACCCAGAAGTCGACGAAGCCCGCACCGAGCTCCTCGCGCAGGTACGAATCGGCTTCGAGCGCGTCGGCGGCCTTGCTGATCGAGGTGGGCAGGTGCGGGTAGCTCTCGGGCAGGCCCCAACCTGCAAACGGGAACGCGGGTGGCGGCTCGAGCGCGTGGCGCAGACCTGCGAGGCCGCCCGCGAGCACCGCCGCGAGCACGAGGTAGACGTTCGCGTCGGCGGCCGCGAGCCGGTGCTCGATGCGCGACGCGGATTCCGTGCGCGTGAGCACGCGCACCGCGGTGGTCTTGTTGTCCTCGGCCCACGTCGCGGTCGTCGGTGCCGCGGCCCAGCCGACGAGCCGGCGGTACGAGTTGATCGTGGGGGCGAGGATCGACGTCGCGCCGCGCATCGTCGCGAGCAGGCCACCGATCCAGTGCCGCATCGTGTCGCTCGGTTCGCCGCCCTCGGTGTGGAACACCGCGAGTCCGTCGGCGTCGGTGAGCGAGTGGTGGACGTGTAAGCCGTTGCCGTAGTCGATCGTCGGCTTCGCCATGAAGGTGACGCAGTAGCCGAGGTCGATCGCGGTCTCGCGCAGCACCTGGCGGGCGCGCATCGCGCGGTCGGCCGCGGTGACCGGGTCCGCGGGCGCGAGGTTGAGCTCGAACTGACCGGGGGAGCCCTCGTCGCTGTACGCCTCCCACTCGATGCCGAGCGCGTCGATGCGCGCGAGCGCGGCCTCGCGGAACGCGCGCTGCAGGTGCGAGTTGTGGAGCAGGTACGCGAGCGGCGCGGGCGTCGACAGCGGCGTGAGGTCGCGGAAGTGCTTCGCGCGCGCGTCCTTGAGCGGCACGTCGAAGACCATCGCCTCGATCTCGAACGCGGCCTTGCCGGTGAGACCATGCGCCGCGAGCTCGTCGACCATGCGGCGCAGGAGGCCGCGCGCGCACACCGGCAAGACGTTGCCGTCGATGTCGACGTGGTCGACGATCACGTTCGCGGTACCGGGCTCGTCGGCGGGCGCGACGAGCGTGGAGAGATCGGGGCGTTGGTGGATGTCGCCGAGCGCGTCGCGCCGCCATTCGTCCCACCACGCGAGGAACGGTGTGCCGCCGACGTCGTACCCGAACGCGAGCTCCGTGAGCGCGGGGCCGAGCGGGAGCGAGTGCTCGAACTTCGCGCGGTGGAGGTGCTTGCCGATGAGCACGCCGTCGAGCGACACGCCTTCGGTGCGCACGGTCTTCACACCGTGCGCGTCGAGCCACGCGCCGAGCGACGCGGCGTCGGGCGGTGGGGTCGCGTCGGTCGCGCTCATCCGCCGAGCATCCACGCGATCGAGCGGCCGGTGAGCTCCGCGAGGTGTTGCAGCGAGCCGACGCCGAAGAGCTTGCCGTCGAGCATGTCCTGGCCGAGCACCGACCCGCCGCTGAACACCGACGTGAGCGCGTGCGCGGTGCCGTAGAGCTCGTACTCGGGCGGCGTGTCGCCGAGCGTGAGGCGCGAGTTGTCGTCGGTGCCGACGACGAGCATCGCCTTCGGCATGCGCGGGTGGTTGCGCGCGAACTCCCAGAAGGCGCGGGCTTCCTCCGGCCACGGACCTGCGGGCGGGTCGAGCACCTTCGCCGCGGCGAGCGCGAGCAGCGGGTGGCGCGCCGCGCCCGACACCTTCGGCTTGGGCGCGTCGGGATCGTTCAGGCGCAGCAGATCGGCCTCGATGACCACACCACTGTCGGTCGCGACCCCGTGCTCGACGAGCACCTTGCCGTTCGCGAACCGCATCGTCACGGCCTGCGGGTCGACCGTCGACCTCAGCGCGACGACGCCGCGCATCTTCGTCATCCTCGACTCGAGCTCGGGTCGCCGGGCGGAGCGGCGGAGCGTCGCGCCGAGGATCCGCACGAGGGGTGTGGGGTCGTCCTCCAGCGCGATCTCGACGGGCGAACCGTCGGCCACGGCCACCTCCGCTCGTCGGCGCTTCCGGGCCCTGCGGCCGATGACGCTACCGTTCCGGCGTCGCAAGCGTGAGGGGGCCCTCGTGGACGTACGCAAGATCGAGGACGTCGAGCCGGTCATCGAGCACAACGGCACGGTGCCGGTGTGGTGGCTCGTGAAGCCGCGGGAGATGTTCGACATCACCAAGGGCGGCCACCTCGAGCTCGTGAACGAGTTCGAGGTCGCGGGGGGCGGCTACGTGTTCCCCCACGAGCACCCGACGCACGAGTTCTATTACGTCACCGCGGGGCGCGGCACGATGATCATCGCCGACGAGGAACGCGAGATCCGTCAGGGCGACCTCGTGCACATCCCGCCGAACACGATTCACAGCCTCCGCCCGGTGAGCGACCACGCGCCGATCCATTGCTTCTGCTTCGCGGTCGCGGAACCGGGTGCCGGAGAGATCAACTACACGGAGCACTAGCGGTTGTCGTCGGCGCCGGCACCACGGTTCGCCCGTCCGACCCGATCCAAGCGGCGCGGGTGCGTGCGTGAGGGCCTCCGGCCCCGGGGGCCGAGCGCCGCTCGGTCAGCTCAGTGCGAGGAGGTCGGGCCAGAGCGCGTCGAGCGCGTCGGTGACCGAACCGCGGTCGGTCGCGATCGCGGGGAGGTCGGACGACTCCACGACGTCGCGTGCGAGCTCCAAGTGGCGCGGCACGAGCCGATCGTGGAGCGCGACCGCGTCGCTGTCGGGGATCCAGAGCGCGAGCCACGAGAGATGCAGCACGTGTGCGAACGCGCCGATCGGACCGCCGAGGAGCTCGCGCTCGGGCCGGCGCTTCGCGGCCTGCGGCAGTGAGGTGAACCAGTCGTGCATGCCGTCCCACACGGGGTCGGCCGCGGCGTAGCGGACGCGCGGCACCGCGCACAGGATGATCGCGCCCGCGCACATGAGGCACGGCTCGAACGTCGTCGACAACGTGCGACCGTCGAAGCTGCCGTCGGGGAGCGCGGCGAGCGCGCACATCTCGGCGTGCGCGACGCGTGATCCCGCGAGGCCGTCGCCGTCGCGCGTGTCGTGGCGACGATTGCGACCGCGCGCGATGACGACGCCGTTCGCGTCGGTGATCGACGCGCCGACGCCCGCGGACCCGTCGCACCACGACTGCCACGCCTCGTCGAGCGCCGCGGTCCACCCGTCGTCGAGCACCTGCCAGGCTGCGGTCGCGCTCACGGGTTCCGCTCCTCGCTCGTGTCGCGTTCGAACCGCCGGACCATCCACTGCACGACGCGCCCGTCGGGATCGGTGAGCTCGCCTTCGGCCTGTCCGCGGGGCCGGAAGCCGAGTCGTTCGTAGTACGCGCCGAGCGGCAGGTTGTCAGCCGGAACGTCGAGTCGCAACCATCGTCGGTCGCGTTCCCGCACCTGTGCGCTCGCCCATTCGAGCGCGTCGGCACCGAGCCCGCGTCCCGCGTGCGCGCGCCGCACGGCGAGGCGGTGCACGTACCCGGCGTCGGGCGGCTGCTCGCCCCAGAACCTGTGGTCACTCCATTGGAGTGCGAGCGTCGCGACCAGCTCACCGTCGAGCTCGGCGACGAACAGCTCGCCCCGCTCGATCCCGCGCTCCACGATCGCGGTCGGGAAGCGCGCCGGCCAGTTGGCCCGACCGTTCGCGGCGGTCCACGTCGCGGCTTCGGACAGGAGGTCGAGGACCGCGCCGGCGTCGGCGGGTTCGGTGAGGCGCATCCGGATCGGAGCAGGTTAGATGCGAGGCGCTCCCGCAGGAACGGGCGGGTCGCTCTGCGGCCCGGGTGACTTCGTGGCCGAGGCGTCAGGAGCGGCGAGCGAAGCGAGTGCGACAAGTGAAGGTTGAGTATTGGTTGCTCAATGCTCGCGACCGCGCGACCCGCATGCTGCCGGAGATGAACCCCGAGCAGATCGCCCTCGTGAAGACGTCGTTCGCCGCCGCCACCGCCGAGCCCGGTGCCCTCGCGAGCCGGTTCTACGCGCGGCTCTTCGCCGCCGCGCCCGAGCTGCAGTCGTTGTTCACGGCCGAGCCCGCCGAGCAGCAGCGCAAGCTGTCGCTCGAGCTGCTGGCGATCGTCGAGCGGCTCGATCGGGTCGACGATCTCGTCGCGCGGACCCGCGACCTCGGCATGCGCCACGTTGCGTACGGCGCGCGGCCCGCGCACTACGACGTCGTCGGTGCCGCGCTGCTCGGCGCGCTCGGCGACGTGCTCGGTCCGCGCTGCACGCGCGAACTCGCCGCGGCCTGGCGTTACGCGTACAACCTGGTCGCCGAGGCCCTGCAACAGGGCGCCGCGGAAGGCGCCGCGACGAGGGCGGGCGTCTGATCGGCGGCGCCGACCCGCCTGCCAAGATGCGGCCATGAGCGGGTTGGGGGAGCGCTGGCCGATCGTCGGCCGGCACGCGCAGCTCGCGCGCTTCGAGGACGCGCTCGCGGGCGACACGACCCAGGGCGTGCTGATCCACGGACCCGCGGGCGTCGGCAAGACCCGGCTGGCCGACGAGTGCCGCGCCGGCGCCGCGGCCGCCGGCCATCCGACCGAGCGCATCGTCGGCAGCGTCACCGCGGCCGCGCTCCCGCTCGGTGCGGTCGCACCGCTGCTCGGCGCAGGCTTGAGTGCGCCGGTCGGGCGATCCGATCCCGTGCGCGTGTTCGACGACGCGCGGCGATCGATCGCGGAGCGCACCGACCAGCGCCGGCTCGTCACCGTCGTCGACGACATCCACCTCCTCGACGACGCGTCGCTCACGCTGCTCTCCTACCTGCTCGCACGCGACGCGATCTTCCTCGTCGGCACCGTGCGCAGCGGTGAGCCCGTGCCCGACCTCCTCACCGGGCTGTGGCGCGACGACCGCGTCGCCCGCGTCGATCTCGAAGCGCTCTCGCGCGAGCACGTCGACACGTTGCTGCACCTCGTGCTCGGCGCGCCGATGGAGGCCGGTGCCGCGCGGCACCTCTGGTCGGTGACGCTCGGCAACCCGCTCTACCTGCGCGAGCTCGTGCTCGGCGCGCTCGACTCGGGCGCGCTCGTCGACCGTTCCGGGGTCTGGCACCTCGACGTCGACGATCGGCTGCCGAGCAGCGACCGGCTCGTCGATCTCGTCGAGCTCCGGCTCGGCGCGCTGGGTCCGGAGGCGCGCGGCGCGATGGAGCTCCTCGCACTGTGCGAACCGCTGGAGGTCGCGGACGTCGAGCAGATCGCGCCCGTGGGAGTGATCGCGCAGCTGGAACGATCGGGCCTGATCGAGTCGGCGCGTGAGCAGGGCCGCACGCAATTGCGCGTCGCGCATCCTCTGCACGGCGAGGTGTTGCGATCCGAGTTGCCGATGCTCCGACGCGTCGAGTTGCTGCGCGCGCAGGTCGCGCGGCTCGAAGCGCGCGGGTTGCAGGGGCCGGACGACCATCTGCGGTGCGCGCAGTGGCGACTCGAGACCGGCGACGAGGTCGATCCCGAGCTGCTCGAGCGCGCCGCGCACGTCGCCCGCTACGCGCACGCCTTTCGCCTCGTCGAGCGGTTGGTGCGCGCGATCCCGCCCGCGCGCCGCGGCGTCGAGACGCGGCTGCTCCTCGGTGAGGTGCTGTACGAGCTCGGCTCGTTCACCGAAGCCGAATCGGTCCTCTCCGAAGCGCACGTCGACGCGCAGACGGACGCAGAGCGATTGCTCATCGTCACGATGCGGACGAAGAACCTCCAGTTCGGGCTCTGCGACGCGGCGCGCGCCTTGCGGGTGAACCACGAGGCGTCGGTCGGCATCACCGATCCCGAGCTCCGTCAGGAGATCGAAGCCGACGACGCGGGCATCCGCCTCTTCGCGGGTCTACCGCGCGAGGCGATCGAGGTGCTCGAGCGATTGAAAGGTGGCGACCTCCGCACGCGCGTCGTGCGCGCGATCGTCCTCGCGCCTGCACTCGCGACGGTGGGACGCACGCTCGAAGGCGCGCGCGTCGCCGAGCGCGGGTTCGCCGAGCACCTCGAGCTCGGCGACGACCTCGCGATCGCGCATCCCGGGATCCACGTCGTGAACCAGGTCTTCGCGCTCGCCGACGCCGGCAGCTTCGAGGCCGCCGACCGGCTCGGCCTCGCGGGCGCGGAGATCGCGGCGACCGAACGGATTCCGATCGCGCAGATCTGGTTCGCGGTGAACCTCGGCCGCATCGCGGGGATGCAGGGACGGCTCGCGACCGCACGCACGCGCTACGTCGAGGGCGCGGGTCTCGCGGAGGCGCACGGCTTCGCGGGACCGCTGCGGCTCGCGCTCGGCGGCGTCGCGTATCTCTCGGCGATGCTCGGCGATGTGCGCGCCGCGCGCGACTCGCTGGCCCGCCGCGACGCATTGCCCGTCTTCGGGTTCCTCGCGCCCGAGCAGAAGCTCGCCGACGCCTGGGTCGCGTGGGCGGGCGGCCGTCCGTCGGATGCGATCGCGATCTTCGGCGCCGCGGCGGAGGACGCGGCCGCGACCGGTCACATCACCGCGGAGTCGACGCTGCTGCACGACCGCATGCGCGTCGGCGGCGAGGTCGACGCGACGCGACTCGCCGCGCTCGCGGCGCAGAGTGACTCACCGTTGCTCGCGGCGCGCGCCCGTCACGCGGCCTCGGTGGTCGCCGCGGACGGCGACCTGCTGTCGGCATCGGCGGTTGCGTTCGAGGAGCTCGGCGCGCTGCTGCTCGCCGCCGAGGCGTTCACCGCGGCCGTCGACCTCTACCGCCGGCAGGGCGACCAACGCGCCGCGACCGCGAGCGCGAACCGCGCCCGCGCGCTGGCGCAGGAGTGCGAGGGCGCGCAGACACCGGGCCTCGTGCAGACCGACACGATCACTCCGTTGTCGCGGCGCGAGCGTGAGGTCGCGCTGCTCGCGGGGCAGGGGCTCGCGAGCAAGGAGATCGCGGCGCAGCTGTTCCTGTCGGTGCGCACGGTCGACAACCATCTCCAGCGGGCGTACACGAAGCTCGGCGTCACGAGCCGCGCCGGGCTGGCCGAGGCCCTCGACGCAACCGTTTGACGCGCTCGTCCCTCCACCGCCCGGGTACGACATCCGTGGCGCATGTGATGCGAACGCATGACCAGGGCCCGGGCGGAGGGTGCCGCGACGTACGCTCGGCTCCATGCCGGTGAAGGAAGGTCCCGTCCCGCCGTTTCCCGACGGCGCCGACCCCGACGAGTACGACCGGCTGCGCCGGCGCGTGCTCTGGACGATGCCGAGCGGTCTGTACGTCGTCGGCTCGACCGACGGTGTCGACCGTCGCAACTTCATGACGCTCAACTGGGCCACGCAGCTCGCGTTCGAGCCGAAGTTGCTCGGTATCGCGGTCGTGCAGGACGCGTTCACGCACGAGCTCATCACCGCGGGTGGCGTCTTCGCGCTCAATCTCGTCGACCGCGAGGACCGCGCGATCGTGCGGAAGTTCACCAAGCCGCTCGAGGCCGACCTCGAGCAATCGACCCTCAACGGCTTCGGCTTCCACACCGCGACGACGGGCGCGCCGGTGCTCGACCAGGCGGCCGCGTTCCTCGACTGCGTCGTGACACAGAGCCTGCCGATGGGCGACCACACGTTGTTCGTCGGCGAGATCGTCGACTCCGGTTTCCTGCGCGACGAGGGCACGCCCGTGCTGCGCATGGAGGACACGAGGATGAACTACGGGGGCTGACGCACCGTCGGACCCGGCCGTAACCTGTCGGTCATGACCGACGTGAGTGTCCCCACGGGGTCGACGGGAGCCACGGGATCGGCAGGATCGCCGGGATCGGTCGAGCGGCCGCAGAGCCTCACGAAGCGGTGGCTCTACGTGCTCGCCACCACGAACCCGCCGCGCGGCGAGCTCGACCCGGTCTCGAAGTGGCTGTACCTCACCCGCGCGGGCGTGTTGCCGATGACGCTCGTGTCCGCCGCGCTCGCGGGGCTGCTCGCGGCGTTCCGCAACGCGTCGGTCGCGTGGGGATGGTTCGCGCTCGCGGCGGTGGGTCTCGTGCTCGCGCACATGGCGAACAACCTCATGAACGACCTCTTCGACCTCGAGGTCGGCACCGACACCGAGAACTACCCGCGCAATCTCTACTCGCCCCATCCGGTGCTGTCGGGCACGATCTCGCGCCGGGGCCTCGCCGGGTGCGCGCTCGTCGTCAACACGCTGTGCCTCGCGATCATGCTCGTGCTGTTCGTCGCGCGGGGCGCGCCGATCCTCGGCTTCGCGCTCGGCGGGTTCCTGCTGTCGCTCGCGTACACCGCGCCGCCGTTGCGACTGAAGAAGCGCGGGCTCGGCGAGCCCACGGTGATCGCGGTGTGGGGTCCGCTGATGGTCGGCGGCACCTACTACGCGGCGACCGGCGCGATCCCGGGCGCGGTGATCCTCGCGTCGTTGCCGTACGCGATCCTCAGCACGACCGTGCTCATGGGCAAGCACATCGACAAGCTCGCCTGGGACGCGCCCGCGGGCACGCACACGCTGCCGGTGATGCTCGGCGAGGCCCGCGCCCGCGTCGTGACGCGGGGCATGTTCGTCGCCTTCTACCTGTCGGTCATCGCGCTCGTCATCGCGCAGATCCTGCCGATCGGCACGCTGCTCGTCGTGCTCTCGCTGCCGATCGCGCGGAACGTGTGGCGCGCGTTCGGTGAGCCGAAGCCGGCGGAGTCGCCCGTGCCCAACCCGGTGTGGCCGCTCTGGTTCGCGCCGAACGCCTTCATCCTCACGCGCCGGGCCGGCGGCCTGCTCGTGCTCGGGATGATCCTCGGCGTGATCGTCAACCATTAGCGCGCGCCGACGCGTGTCCGACCGCAACCGCGCCGCCGGAGGCGGCCGTGATCTCGCGCTCGCGATGCTCGCGGCGTTCTGCTTCGGCACCACGATCGTCTTCCAGCGCGCGATCGCGAAGGACGGCACGACGTCGGCGACGGCGCTGAGCATCCGGTTCGGGATCTCGAGCGTCCTGCTCGTCGCGAGCCTGCGCGCGACGGGACGTCCGTTGCTCCCACCACCCGGCGAACGCGTCCGCGCGCTCTTCCTCGGCATCGGCCTCTACACGTTCGAGTCGACGTGCTTCTACCTCGCGCTCGAACGCGGCACCGCCGCCGCGGTCGCGCTGCTCTTCTACTCGTATCCCGCCGTCGTGAGCATCATCGACATCGCGCTCGGCGCGCTGCGTCCGAACCGCGCGATCGCGGCCTCCCTGAGTCTGTCGATCGCGGGGAGCGTCATCGTCGCGGTCGGCGGCGGCCACGTCGCGATCACGCTCGGCGGCGTCGGCTTCGTCCTGTGCTCGGTCGCGCTGTTCTCGACGTACGTCGTCGCCGGTCACCGCGTCATCCCGCGCACCGACGCGTTGACGGCCGCCGCCTGGACCGCGATCGGCGCCGCGATCGGCGTCACGATCCTCGGTGTCGGGCAGCGTTCGCTGCACGCGCCGACGCTGCGGGCGTTCGGTGCGATCGCCGCGACCGGCACCGCGACCGCGATCGCGTTCACGCTCTTCTTCGTCGTGCTCGCCCGCCTCGGACCGTCGCGCACGGCGATCGTCATGGCGCTCGAGGCCATCTTCGGCGTCGTGCTGTCGGCGATCTTCCTCGGCGAGGCGCTGCGGGCGGTCGTCGTCGTGGGCGGCGCCGCGATCCTCGCGGGTGCCGTGATCGCCGCCGTCGCCCAGCCTGCACCCGACCAGGAGGCGGCCCCGCCGCCCTGACCGCCCACCGGCATCCGCGGCGGGCTCCACAGCGAAATACTCTCGGCCACCGACTCGGGGGGAACCGATGATCACGTCGACGATGCAGGAGTTCCCGCTCACGACGACCGCGATCATGCGGCACGGCGCGAGCGTGCACGGCGCGAGCGAGTGCGTCACCTGGACCGACACCGGTGCGCGCCGCGCGCCCTTCACGGAGGTGGTCGCCAACGCGGGCCGGCTCGCGAACGCGCTGCGGCGACTCGGCATCGAGCCCGGCGATCCCGTCGGCACGTTCCTCTGGAACTCGCAGGAGCACCTCGAGGCCTACTTCGCGGTGCCGTCGATGGGCGCGGTGCTGCACACGCTCAACATTCGCCTGTTCCCCGAGCAGCTCACGTACGTGATCAACCACGCGCGCGACCGCGTCGTGATCGTCGACGACTCGCTCGTGCCCGTGCTCGCGAAGGTCGCGGCCGAGCTCGAGACCGTCGAGCGCTTCATCGTCGTCGGCGACGGTGACGCGTCGGCGCTCGGCGATGTCCTCCGCTACGACGACCTGATCGCGAACGAGTCACCCGACTACCACTGGCCCGAGCTCGACGAGGGCACCGCCGCGGCGATGTGCTACACGAGCGGCACCACCGGCAATCCGAAGGGCGTCGTCTACTCGCACCGTTCGACGTTCCTCCACGCGCTGTCGGTCACGACCGGCAACGCGATGGCGCTCACCGATCGCGACCGCGTGCTCGCGATCGTGCCGATGTTCCACGCGTGCGCGTGGGGCCTGCCGTACGCGGCGTTCTTCAGCGGCTCGAGCCTCGTCATGCCGAGTCGCTTCCTGCAGGCCGAGCCGATCACGACGATGATCCGCGAGGAGCGCGTCACGTTCTCGGGCGCGGTGCCGACGATCTGGGCCGACATCCTCCGCTACGGCGAGGAGCACGACGTCGACCTCTCGTCGGTTCGCATGGTCGTGTGCGGTGGCTCGGCGGTGCCGCGCTCGCTGATCGAGAGGTTCGAGCGCGGCCATGGTCTGCGCATCGTGCAGGGCTGGGGCATGACCGAGACCTCGCCGCTCGCGGCGGTGGGCCACGCGCCCGCGGGCGTCGAGCTCGGCACCGACGACGAGATCGACTGGCGCGCGAAGACCGGCCGCGTGATGGGTGGCCTCGAGCTGCGCATCGTCGGCGCCGACGACGAGGTGCTCCCGTGGGACGGCGAGGCGGTCGGCGAGATCGAGGTGCGCGGACCATGGGTGACGGCCGGGTACTTCGAGGACCCGTCGCCCGAGAAGTTCCACGACGGCTGGCTGCGCACCGGCGACGTCGGCAGCGTCGACGCACGCGGTTACATCCAGATCACCGACCGCTCGAAGGACGTCATCAAGTCGGGCGGCGAATGGATCTCGTCGGTCGAGCTCGAGAACCTCTTGATGGCACACCCCGACGTGGTCGAGGCGAGCGTCGTCGGGATCCCCGACCTGCGCTGGGACGAACGCCCGCTCGCGTGCGTCGTGCGCCGCGGCGGCTGCGACACCGACGCGGCCGCGTTCGCGACGTTCCTCGGCGACCGGCTCGCGAAATGGCAGGTGCCGGAGTACTGGGCGTTCATCGACGAGGTCCCCAAGACGAGTGTGGGAAAGTTCGACAAGAAGGTGCTGCGCGCGCAGCACGAGAAGGGCGACCTCACCGTTGAAAAACTGGGCTGAGCAGGCTCGTAACCGTGGTGGCACCCCGAGCGGGGTCGACGCCAAGCCCGCGGCCACCGTCGCGGTGCTGCGCGACGGCGAGCACGGTCTCGAGACGCTGCTCCTGAAACGTTCGTCGAAGCTCGCGTTCCACGGCGGCGCCTGGGTCTTCCCGGGTGGCCGCATCGACGACGGTGACTGGCACGACGGCGACGACATCCTGCGCGCCGCGACCCGCGCCGCGGTGCGCGAGACGAAGGAAGAAGCGGGCATCGACATCGACGTCGACTCGCTCGTGCACCTGTCGAACTGGACGACCCCCGAGATCTCGCCCAAGCGCTTCGCGACGTGGTTCTTCGCGGCGCCCGCGGGCCCCGGGATCGCGGAGGCGGTCGCCGACGGCGTCGAGTCCGACGCGGTGCGTTGGTTCCGTCCCGCCGACGCGTTGACGGCGCGCGCCGCGGGCGAGATCGAGCTCGCGCCCCCGCAGTACGTGACGCTGCTCTGGCTCTGCGAGCACGCCGACGTCGCCGCCGCGATCGCCGGCGCCGCGGTGTCGGAGCCGACCGACTTCACGCCCCGTTTCCACTTCGTCGAAGGCGGCGGCGCGATCTGCGTGTACACGGGCGACGTCGCGTGGGACGACCTCGCGCTCGTCGACACCGCCGGTCCGCGGCACCGGCTGCGGATGCCGGCGAACTCGGAGTGGGTGTACGAGCGCGATGCGTAGCCGGCATGTCGACCGCTTCAACCACGACACCGAAGTCGTCGGCTACGACGACGACGTCGCCGACGAATCCAACCCGATCCGCAACGGCTACGGCGCGACGCTCGACTGGGTGATCGAACGCGCCGCGGTCCGACCCGACGACGTCGTCGTCGATCTGGGCACCGGCACCGGCAATCTCGCCGCGCGCCTGGGCGCGCACGCGCGCCTCGTGTGTGTCGACGTGTCGAGCGGCATGCTCGCCGTCGCGCGCGACAAGCTCCCGACCGACACCGAGTACGTCGAGGCGGATCTGCTCGACTTCGGCGACCGCGCGCCCGAGTGCGACGTCGTGGTGAGCACGTACGCGATCCACCATCTCGTTGCCGACGAGAAGCGCGCGCTGCTCGCCGCGGTGTTCGCGCGCATGCGCTCGGGGGGCCGGCTCGCGATCGGTGACCTCATGGTGCCGGCGCGTGCGTCGATCGCGGATGTCCGCCGGGAGCTCGCCCACCCCGACGTCGAGCAGCTCTTTGCCGACGAGTTCCCGTGGTTCGTCGACGAGGCACTCGCCGACTTCGAGCGCATGGGCTTCGAGCACGTGGACGCGCAGCAGACCGGCGCGCTCTCCTGGGGCCTCGCCGCGCGCCGGCCCGCCTGACCTGCCAGAGTCGCTTCTGAGGCGGTTGTGAACCTTTGACCACACCTGCGGGCGACGCTCCGCGATGTCGGGTTTCGACCCACAGGATGAGGTGTATTCGGTCGGCGATCGCGGTATCAATTCCCTTCGACCTGACTCCGGGGGAAGGAATACAGCGCATGCGCGTATGGACGAAGATGTTGCTCACGACCGCCTTGGTCGCGCCGATGGCGATGACCGTGGTGGGCACGGGCGGAGCCGCGAACGCGGCGGCGGCTGGAACCAGCTGTAAGACGGCGAAGGGCACGGCGACCTTCAAGCCCGCGTTGCCGGCCGTCGGATCGACGCAGAAGGTCAAGCCGACGATCACGGTGAAGAACGCCAAAGAGAGCGGTTGCAAGGGCGGCGGTGTGAAGTCCGGCACCTTCAGCTCGACCGTGAAGTTCCACACCGCGACGAACTGCCAGATCCTGCTCGAGGGCAATCCCTCGCCGAACCCGCCGTCGGGCACGATCACGACGAAGTGGAACACCGGCGCCACCTCGACCGCGAACGTCACGCTGAACACGGTGAGCGGCAACGCGACCGAGACGCACGTGTCGGGCAAGGTCACGAAGGGTCTGTTCAAGGGCCTGACGCTGGACTCGACGCTCCAGTTCACCCCGACCTCGGGTGAGTGCACGTCGAAGCCGCTGTCGAAGGTCACCTTCACGAACGTCGGGAACACGACGATCAGCTAGCGGAACTGCACACGGAAGTGCGATTGGGGCCCCGCTTCGGCGGGGCCCCGCCGCGTCCGCTCACGTTTGGATCGGCAGCACCTCGGCCGCGAGCTCGGCGAGCTCCGCGTCCCAGCTCGACGGCAGCGGGTGCGCGAACGGCACGAGCACGAGCTTGGAGAAGCCGACGGCGACGTAGCGCTCGCACGCCGTGCGCACGCTCGCCGCGTCGGTCTGGATGAGCTCGTGCGGGTCGACACCGGGATTGCGCTGCGTGATCGCGGCGGCGAGCGCGTCGGGTACGCCGTCGCGCGCGTAGAACACCATCGCGCCGAAGTGCTCGTCGTCGATCGCGCGCCCGGCCGCGTCGGCCGCGGCCTCGATCACGGGCCGCCCCGCTTCGCAATCGGCCGGCGTCGAGAAGCTCGCGAGCCAGCCGTCACCGAGGCGACCGACGCGTCGCAGCTCCGACGGCGCACGCCCACCGAGCCAGATGTCGGGCGGTTGCTGCACCGGCTTCGGCAGTACCGACAGACCCTCGTAGTGGAAGCGCGGGCCGTCGTGATCGACGCGGTCCTCGGTCCAGAAGCGCCGCAGCAACGGGAGTGCCTCGTCGAACCACGGCGCCCGTTCCTCGCGCGTGACGCCGAACGCGGCCTGCTCGTTGCCGGCGACGACGCCGAGCCCGAAGGCCGGCAGCACGCGCCCGCCCGAGAGCACGTCGAGCGTCGCCCACGACTTCGCGAGCAGCGCGGGGTTCCGGCCCGGCAGCACCTGCACGCTCGTGCCGAGCTTCAGCCGCGCGCTCCGACCGGCCGCGATCGCGAGCCCGACGACGGGATCCGGCGACGGCGCCCCAATGCGCTCCGAGAGCCAGAGCGAGTCGAAGTGGTGCGCGTCGAGCGCGTCGACGAGCTGCGCGAAGCCCTCGGCGTCGCCCGCGGCGGCGTTCGCACCGAGACCGAAACCGACTCGAACCTTCACGGCTGCTCGATCACGACGACTGCGAGCGGAAGATCTCGTACGGCCGCAGCTCCCGCCGCGCGATCTGCTGCAGGTGCACCTCGTCGGGACCGTCGACGAGATGCAGGGTGCGCGCGTGCGCGTACATCGACGCGAGCGGCCAGTCGTCGGTCACGCCCGCGCCGCCGAAGATCTGGATCGCGCGGTCGATCACGTCGGTCGCGAGCCGCGCGCCGATCACTTTGATCGCGGCGATCTCGAAGCGAGCGGCCTTCTTGCCCGCGGTGTCCATGAGCCACGCGGCCTTCATCGTGAGGAGCCGCGCCTGCTCGATCTGGATGCGCGACTCCGCGATCGTCGCCTGCACCACGCCCTGTTCGGCGAGGTAGCGACCGAAGGGTTGGCGCATCTGCGCACGCGTGCACATCAGGTCGATCGCGCGCTCGGCCATCCCGATGGCGCGCATGCAGTGGTGGATGCGGCCGGGACCGAGACGCGCCTGCGCGATCGCGAAGCCCGAGCCCTCTTCACCGAGCAGGAACTCCTTCGGCACGCGCACGTTCTCGTAGAGCGTCTCCGCGTGGCCCGGTCCCTCGTCGTGGCCGAACACCGGCAGGCCCCGCACGACCGTGACGCCCGGCGCGTCGAGGGGCACGAGGATCATCGACTGCCGGCGATAGGGCTCGGCGTTCGGGTCGGTGACTCCCATCACGACCGCGACCTTGCAGCGCGGGTCGAGCGCGCCGCTCGTGAACCACTTGTGCGCGTTGATCACGTAGTGGTCGCCATCGGGCTCGATACGGCTCGAGATGTTCGACGCGTCGGACGACGCGACCCACGGTTCGGTCATCGCGAAGCACGAGCGGATCTCGCCCTCGAGCAACGGGCGGAGCCACTGCTCGCGCTGCGTCTCGGTGCCGAACTGGGCGAGGATCTCCATGTTGCCGGTGTCGGGCGCGGAGCAGTTCGTCGCCTCGCCGAGCAGCGGCGAACCTCCCATCTGCTCGCACAGCGGTGCGTAGTCGGTGTTCGACAGCCCCGCGCCGTACTCGGCATCGGGCATGAACAGGTTCCACAGCCCGCGCGAGCGCGCCTCGCGTTTGAGGTCCTCCATGATCGGCGGCGCGAAGCGGATGTCGCCCGAGTCGCGCCGCTGCTGGCGGTAGATCGGCTCCGACGGCCGCACGTGCTCGGCGTCGAACGCCTGCAACCGTTCGAGCAGCTCCACCGAACGGGGAGTCGGGTTCAGGTCCATGGTCGGTATCTTGCCCGCGATGACGACCACCGACGAGGCCTCCGACGGCGCGGGTCCGCTCGCCGGGCTACGCGTGCTCGAGCTCGGCAGCTTCATCGCCGGGCCGTTCGCGGGGCAGCTGCTCGGCGACCTCGGCGCCGACGTCGTGAAGATCGAGCCGCCCGGCGCCGGCGATCCGATGCGCGCCTGGGGCGAGTGCATCGACGGGCGCAGCCTCTGGTGGCCCGCGATCGCGCGCAACAAGCGGTCGGTCGCGATCGACCTCCGCGATCCGCGTGGCCGTGCGGTCGTGGCGCGTGTCGCCGAGCAGTGCGACATCGTGCTCGAGAACTTCCGTCCCGGCCTGCTCGCCGAGTGGGGCATGAGCTACGCCGAGCTGAGCGCGGCGAACGTGGGCATCGTGTTGGTGCACGTCTCCGGCTTCGGTCAGACCGGTCCGCGCGCCCACGAACCGGGCTTCGGCTCGATCGGCGAGGCAATGGGCGGGCTCCGCCACACCACCGGCGACGCCGACCGGCCGCCGGCGCGCGCCGGCGTGAGCCTCGGTGACGCGCTCGCGGCGCTGTTCGCCGTGATCGGCACGCTCGCCGCGATCGCCGAGCGGTCACGCTCGGGCCGGGGTCAGGAGGTCGACGTCGCGATCTACGAGTCGGTGCTCGCGCTCATGGAGTCGACCGTCGCCGACTGGGAGCTCGCGGGCGCCGTGCGCGGCCGCTCGGGTGGCGTGCTGCCCGGTGTCGCGCCCGCGAACGCGTACCCGACCGCCGACGGGCGCGATGTCGTGATCGCCGCGAACGCCGACGCGGTGTTCGCCCGGCTCGCGACCGCGATGGCGCGGCCGGAATGGGCGACCGACGCGCGCTACGCGCGCCACGCGGCCCGCGGTGCGAACCAGGTCGAGCTCGACGCGGAGATCGCGGGGTGGACGGGCGCGCACCCGGCCGACGAGATCCTGGCGCGTCTGCGCGAAAACTCAGTGCCGGTCGGGCTCATCAACACCGCTGCCGACATCGCGGTCGACGATCACATCGCGGCGCGCGAGATGATCGTGCGGCTCGCGGCCGGCTTCGAGCGTGCCGTGCCGATGGCGGGTGTCGTGCCGAAGCTCGCGCGCACGCCGGGCTCGATCCGCAGCGTCGGTCCCGCGCTCGGCGAGCACACCCATGTCGTGCTGCGCGCGCTCGCCGCGTTGGGCGACGAAGAGATCGCCGCGTTGCGCGCCGCGAACGTGATCGCGTAGCGCGCGCTATGCGACGGGCGCGGCCTGGTACTCGGCGGCCGCGTACGCGATCGCGTCGGGCGGCTCTTCGTCGAGCGCGGGCTTCGTCGCACGGATGATCGCGTCGGCCTCGGCGCGGTCGGCCGCCGTGAACGGCGCGGTCGTCGTACAGAACTCCACGGCGATGCCGTTCGGGTCGTCGCAGTAGATCGAGGTGCACCAGCCGTGGTCGATCTCGAGCACGTCGTAGCCGTTCGCGAGCCAGCGGTCGCGGCGGCGCGTGATGTCGTCGAGGTCGGCGGCGGCGAACGCGATGTGGTTCACCCACGACGGCAGGCCGAGGCCCGTGGAGATCGCGGGCGAGAAATCGGGCGGGATGCTGTCGTCGTGCAGGTCCCAGATCGCGAACATCTCGCCGTTGCCGGTGTCGTAGAACAGATGCCGCGCCCACCCGCCGGTGCCTTCGGGCGTCGGCGCGGCGACCGCCTTCACGAGCTCGAAGCCCATGGCCTCGGTGTAGAAGCGGTGCGTCGCGTCGAGGTCACGAGTCGCGATGGCGAGGTGATGAAAAGCCATGTCTCTCCTGTCGCACTCGCTCGGTGGCGGGGTACCCGCCGCCGCCCTTCGGGGCGCTCGCCGCTCCGGACGCGGATGGGAGTGAATCGCCCTGGTGCGGAACGCCGCGCGGAAGTCTCGCACGTAGAGTTCGCCGATGGTGCGGCCCGTGGATGAGCTGCGAGCGGAGCTGCGCGCCGCACCCCTCGACGTGGCCACGGTCGCGGCCGATCCGCTCGAGCAGTTCCGGGCTTGGTTCGCCGAGGCGCAGGCGGCCGGCGTCGACCAGCCCGAGGCGATGACCCTGGCCACCGCGGGTGCCGACCGCCGGCCCTCGGCGCGGGTCGTGCTGCTCCGCGGCCTCGACGCGCGCGGCTTCGCCTTCTACACGCACCTCGAGAGCGAGAAGGGCGTCGACCTGCGCGAGAACCCCCGCGCCGCGCTCGTGTTCCACTGGCACGAGGTCACGCGCCAGGTGCGCGTCACCGGCCCGGTCGCCCGCGTGCCCGACGAAGAGGCCGCGGCGTACTTCGCGACCCGTCCGCTCGGGAGTCGGATCGGCGCGTGGTCGTCGCCGCAGAGTCAGGTGCTCGGCGATCGCGCCGAGCTCGAACGGCTCGTCGGCGATACAGAAGCGCGCTTTGCGGGCGTCGATCCGCCGTTGCCGCCGTTCTGGGGTGGTTTCGTCGTCGGACTCGAGACGCTCGAGCTGTGGCAGTCACGCGAATCGCGTCTGCACGATCGCGTCCGCTACCGCCGTGCGCCGGACGGCTGGATCGTCGAACGGCTCGCACCGTGACCGCGGGCGCGTCTCTGTTCCTCAGCGCCGCGCTGCTGTTCGCCGCGCTGAACTGGTTCTCGAAGCAGCGCGCGATCAAGGTGCTCGAGTACGTCAGCAAACCGACGACGTTGACCCTGCTCGTGATCGTTGCGGTGCTGATCCATCCGACCGACGGCGGTGTGCGCGCGTGGTTCGTGGCCGCGCTGGTGCTCTCGCTGCTCGGCGACGTGCTGTTGATGCTGCCGAAAGAGCAGTTCGTCGGCGGGCTCGCGGCCTTCCTGCTCGCGCACGTCTGCTACATCGCGGGCTTCGTCGCGAGCGGCGTGCACTGGTGGGCGGTCGCGCTCGCGCTCGTCGGCACCGCGATCGTCGTGGCGCCGGTCGCGCGTCGCATCCTGCGCGGCGTCGGCGCGACCGAGCCCGGGTTGCGCCCTCCGGTGGTCGCGTACCTCGTCGTGATCGCGACGATGCTCGCGTGCGCGATCGCGTCGGGGAACGCGTTCGCGATCGCGGGCGCGGCGCTGTTCGTCACGTCCGATTCGATGATCGCGTGGGACCGCTTCGTCGGCCCCTTCGCCGCCGCGCCGGTGGGGATCATGTACACGTACCACGTTGCTCAGGGCTGCTTGGTGCTCTCGCTGCTGCACTGACAACGGCCGCACGATCTGGAGACGACATGCGTCGATCGATTCACGATGCCCGAGACGACCACCCGAGCGGAGACGAGGAGCGCCCGCCCGTGTCGTGGGCGGTCGCGCTGAGCGACGACTGCGAAGGCTGCGGCGAGGGCGAGGCGCGGGTGGTGCTCACGCTCGAGGAGATCGGCCGCCCCGGCACCGGCGTGGTCGCGCACCTCGCGCCGGCGACGGCCCGGCGGCTGCGCACCGCCATCGGTGACGCCCTCCGTGAGATCGGCGCGGAAGAGTCCTGAGATTTCTGACGCTGAGAGTGGCTGAAGTGGCGCACTTTGCCTCCAGTCGACCACAGAGGGCGCCGATGCCACCCACATGGCTCGGGAGGGACGCGCGATCCGTGGTCGTCGGTGGCTCGTGGCCGGCGCGGTCGCGCTCACGGCCAGCCTCCCCACCGGCGCACACGCCCTGACCGGCGGGAGCGGCGTCGCCGCGGGTCCCGCGGTCTCGATGTACGCCGTCGTCACCGACGGCTCGAACGTGAAAGTCGAGCACTTCACCGCCGCGAACGCGGCGGCCGCGCAATCGATCCAGGCCGACACCGCGAGCGCCGGCAACGAGATCGTCGGCGTCGACTCGCCGGTGCACTCGCTGGATCTCGGCGACCCGTACCGCGCGTCGCAGTGGGCGCTGCCCGACGTCGGCTTCCCGGACGCGTGGCCGCTGACGCAGGGCGCGGGGGTCACGGTCGCGGTGGTCGACAGCGGCGTGCTCGGCACGCACGAGGACCTTGCGGGCTCGGTGCTCTCGGGCGCCGACTTCGTGAGCCCCGGAAACGGGTGGAACGACCGGCTCGGCCACGGCACGTTCGTCGCCGGTCTCATCGCCGCGCACGTCGGCAATGGTCGCGGCATCGCGGGTGCGGCGCCGAACGTGAAGATTCTCCCGGTGCGCGTGCTCGACAGCGGCGGGTCGGGCACGAGCGCGAACGTCGCCGCGGGCATCGTGTACGCCGCGAACCACGGCGCGCACGTCATCAACCTCAGTCTCGGTGGAACCGGCGCGGACCCGGGAGAGCGCGCCGCGGTCGACTACGCGATCTCGAAGGGCGCGGTCGTCGTCGCCGCGGCCGGCAACTCGGGTCAGACGGGCAGCCCCGCGATCTATCCCGCGGCCTTCCCCGAGGTGCTCGCGGTCGGTGCGGTCGACTCGCACAACGCGCACGCCGCGTTCTCGAACGTCGGCTCGTACGTCGACGTCGTGGCGCCGGGCGTCAACGTGCTCTCGACGTACAACGGGTCGACGCACTCATACGCCCAGGGTGAGGGCACGTCGTTCGCAGCGCCGTACGCGTCGGCCGCGGTCGCGCTCGTCGAAGCGTCGAACCCGAAGCTCGATCCCGTCGGTGTCACGAGCTTCGTCGAAGGCACCGCGATCGATCTCGGACCGCGCGGCCGCGACGCCTGGTACGGCGCGGGTCTGGTGTCCACACGCCTGCTCGTGCACGCGACCGCCGCCGCCGACGAGGGCTCGGGCTACTGGGTCGTGACCGCGAACGGCGCGGTGCACGCCTTCGGCGGCGCGCACGACTACGGCGACGTCGCCGGGCGCGTGTCGGGGGCGATCGTCGCGTCGGCGCGCACGCCGTCGGGCCACGGCTACTGGCTCGCGAGCGCCGACGGGTCCGTGTACGCATTCGGCGACGCCCGCTACGCCGGCTCGATGAACGGGCGGCATCTCAACTCGGCGATCGTCGGCATGGCCTCGACGCCGACCGGCAACGGCTACTACCTGCTCGGGCGCGACGGCGGCATCTTCACCTTCGGCGACGCCCACTTCTACGGCTCGACCGGTGCGATCCACCTCAACGCGCCGGTGCTCGACATGACGGCGACCGCCGACGGTCACGGCTACTGGATGGTCGCGGGCGACGGCGGCATCTTCACGTTCGGCGACGCGTCGTTCCACGGCTCGACCGGCGCGATGCACCTGAACTCGCCCGCGATGTCGATGACGGCCGCCGACAGCGGCGGCGGCTACTGGATCGTGGCGCGCGACGGCGGCATCTTCACCTTCGGTGTGCCCTTCGCGGGAAGCGTGCCGAACCTCGGCATCAGTGGCGTCGACGGTGTGCGCATCCGCGCGATGCCGAGTGGTCGCGGGTACCTCGTGTTGAGTGGTGGCGGGGGCGTCTACAGCTTCGGCACCGCGCGCTTCTTCGGCTCCGCGTCGGCGTCGGCTTACGCGCCGGCCGTCGACCTCATGACGCTGGGCTCGTAGCCGTCCACTGCCCGGCGACGGCGAGCATGCGGGCGCCTTGCTCGAGCGCTCCGAGGTCGAGCAAGAAGAGTCCGGTCGAGACGCGCTCGACGAACGCCCACTGCCAGATCTTGTCGGCGTCGACGCCGGCTCGCTCACCCAGTCGCTCGCACCAGGCGCGGCCGTGCCGAGTCGGGTCGTCGCTCGCGAGCAGCTCGTCGGTCCAGCCGCGCAGCGGGATCCCGAGGTCGTGCGCAGGCTCGGAGCGCATCGCGTCGGGATCGATCAGGCGGAAGCCGCCGTCCGGTGCTTCGAGCACGTTCGCGTGGTGGCCGTCGCCGTGGATCAACACGGTGTGATTCGCGTCGAAGTCGTCGCGGCGCGCGTGCGCGTACTCACACGCCTGACGGATCGTCGCGGTCGCGCAGGGACGGTCGAGCGCCTCCCAACGCGTGAGCACGAACATCTCGAGGAACTCGGCCTGCTCGAACCCGGTGCGCAGGAGCGGGTCGTCGGTGACGGGTCGCCAGACCCCGCGCAGCGTTTCGACGATCGCGTCGAGCTGCGCCTCGACCGGCAGCCCGAGCGACTGCAACGACCGTCCGAGTCGTTCCTGCAACACCGCGCGCCGGTCGACGGCGGCGCGCAGCACGCGCACGAAGCCCCGGCCCGCGCCGAGCTCGAGACCGTGCAGCTCCGTCGCGAAGGGGGATTGGCCTTCGAGCCCGTCGGGCATCGCGACCTTGAGGATCGCGTCCTCGCCCGTCGTTGCGATCGTTGCGGGTGCGACGAACGCGCCGCTGCCACCCGCCATCGGCGCGCCGACGTCGAGCTGCCAGTCGGTCGCGAGTGCGTCGACGATCTCCGGCAGGTCGCGCAGCCACCGCTCGCCCTCGCCGCCGAGCGCACGCGCCTTCTGCTGCACCAGCTCCGGCAGCTCGATTCGCGGCTTCACCCGCTCAGTCTGCGGCGCCGACTCCCTGCCCGGCCTTCATTTGTTGCGTATCTGCAACATTCAGAGGCCGGCGTCGGTCAGCCGTGGCGCGGCAACGGTCGGAACGAGCGCACCGTCTCGGCCTGCCACGCGCTCTCGGGCCAGCCGCCCTTGCCGCGGATCGTGTGGATGCGATCGAGGTACGCGACCGCATCGTCAGGGTCGTGGCCGAGCAGCACGAGCGCGGTGCCGAGCACCGTGCCCGCGCGCCCGCGTCCGCCGCGGCAGTGCACGACGACACCGTTGCCGGCGCGCACCGAGTCGACGACGGCCATCGCCGCGTGCCGGACGCGGATCACCTCTTCCTGCGGATCGTCGGGCGTGACCCCGGTATAGAGATCCTGCAGCGCGATCGTCGTGATCGACAGCGGCGCGGGATCGTACGGCGGCGCGTCGTGCGTGAGGCACACGACGTGCCGCAGCCCTTCCTTCCACATCGCGTCCCAGTCGACGCGTGCCGGATACGCCATGCCCGCGAGCGCGACCGGCGCCCGCGCGAGGAAGTACAGCTCCGCCGGCATCGCCATCGGCCCGACGAAGCGCACCTCCGACGCCGGCGGCAGCAGCCGCAGCTGTAGCTGCGGCCGTTCGTCAGCCACGGATCACCGGCCTGGTACTGCGTTCATCGCGCATACGCAATCGATGCAGTACCAGCGGAGGGGAGGGCCCGACGCGATCAGTTCGCGAAGCGCGTCGTGTACGCGTCGTCGGCGACGTAGACCACGTTCTCGCCGTTGAGCGCGTCGATGTCGCCGTCGCGGTAGCCGAGCTCGCGCAGGATGTCGCGCGTGTGCTGGCCGACGAGCGGCGGCGGGCCGCCGATGTGGCCGGGCGTCTCCGAGAAGCGGACGAGGTCGCCGAACTGGCGCATCACGCCGACGAGCGGATGCACGTACTCGGTCACCAGGCCCAGGCGTTCGTTGTCGGCGTCGTAGAGCACCTGCTCGCCGTCCCACGTGTCGATCGGGACCTCGTTCGGGACGTCGACGTCGTCGAACGTGCGCGACCAGAACCGCGCGGTCCGCGTGAGGAACATCGGCTCCAGCAGCGACGCGAGCTGACGCCGGTGCTCGTGTCGCGCCGCCGCGGTCGCGAAGCGCGCGTCGTCGAGCAGATGCGGAACGCCGAGCGCGCCGCACAACGCGGCCCACTCCGCGTCCTTCACCGCCGCGACCATGATCCAGTCGTCGTCCTGCGTGCGGTACAGGCGGTAGAGCGCGGAGAGCCCGGTCTGGTCCTTGTCGAGGCGGGGCCGGTCCCACGACTTCCCGTTCACGAGGAACGAGTCCGAGGAGAAGATCACGCCGCCGTCGAGCAGCGAGGTCCACAGCTCCTGACCCTCGCCCGTGCGCGCGCGGTGGTACAGCGCCATGAGCACACCGACGATCGAGAGCAGCGCGTTCGACGCGTCGCACATGCCGAAGCGGTAGTAGAGCGGCGTGTTGCCCTCGGCCGTCGCGCCGGCTTCGTACTCGAGCCCGGCGGCCGCCTGGTACAGCGGGTCGAGTCCGCCGAACTTCCCGAGCGGCTCCGCGAGGCCGTACGCGTACGTGTTGCAGTAGATGATGTCGGCGCGCAGCGCGCGGCACGCCGCGTAGTCGATGCCGAGCTTCGTCGCGACGCCGCGCGTCATGTTGTGGTGCACGACGTCGGCCTTCGCGATCAGCTTCTGCGCGATCTCGAGTCCCGCGGGCATCTTGAGGTTCAGCGCGATGTCGCGCTTGCCGCGCTGGCAGCCGTAGAACGGCTTCGTGGCCATGCGCATGCCGTCGCCGGTGACGGGCTCGACCTTGATGACGTCGGCGCCGAGATCGCCGATGAGCATCGGTCCGAACGGTCCCGCGAGGTACTGGCCGAAGTCGATGAGAGTGACGCCTTCGAGCGCGAACACGATCGGCCTCCTAACGCGCGCCGGCGGCGGTGAGCCGCTCGACGTCGGACGCGGAGTAGCCGAGCTCGGCGAGGACCTCCGCGTTGTGCTCACCGGGCCGCGGCTGCGGGCCTCGGATCGCGCCGGGCGTGCCGAGCATGTGGATGGGCACCCCCATCTGCGTGGTCGGACCCAGGTCGGGGTCGTCGACCGTTGCGACCATGTCGTTCGCGATCACCTGTGGGTGGGCGAACGCCTCTTCCATCGGGATGATGGCCTCGGCCGCGTGGTTGTTCGCGAGCAGCGCGGCGACGAGCTCGTCGCGGTCCCACGTCTTGAACTTCGCGCGCCGCGCGACGGTGAACTGCTCGCGCTGCTCCGGCGGCATCGTGAGGAACGTCATGGGGTCGGGCGCGTCGGTGAGCCCGAGGATCTCGTCCACCGGCTTGATCGGCGGCAACCCGCTCATCACCGAGACGTGGATCCACTGGTCGTTCGCGCACTCGAAGATCATCGGCTGATGCACGCCGGGCGGATACGTCTTGCCCATCAGCTCGTGGGGTCCCGCGTTCGACTTCTCGAGGTGCTGCCAGATCTGCGTCGTGTAGAGCAGCGCGCCCTGGAACAGCGACGTCTCGACGTGCTGGCCCTCGCCCGTGGTCTCGCGCGCGAACAGCGCGGTCGTGATGCCCATGCTCACGAGGAAGAACGCGCCCATGCTCGGCATCGGCATGTGCAGGAAGATCGGTCCCATGCGCCAGCCCGGCTGCTCCCACATCTGCCCGCTGCTCGCCTGCACGAGCGCGTCGTAGCCGGGACGCTTCGCGAGCCGGTGCCCTTCCGGATACGCGGGCACCGAGAGGTAGATGACGCGCGGGAACTCCTTGTGCACCGACTCGTAGCCGAAGCCGAGCCGTTCCATCACGCCGGGACGGAAGCTCTCGACGACGACGTCGGCCGTCGCGAGCAGCTTGCGCATCACGTCGCGGCCGTCGTCGTTCTTCAGGTCGACGGTGACCGATCGCCGGCTGCGGTTCCAGACGCGCGCGCCGTCGTAGACGCGGAAGGGATCCCCACCCGGCGGCTCGACCTTGATGACGTCGGCGCCGTGCTCCGCGAGCAGCAGCACGCCGAGCGGTCCCGCGATGCCCCACGACAGATCGAGGACGCGAACGCCGTCGAGCGCGCCCGCCATTACTGGTTCGGCTTCTCGCCGGTCGCAGCGGCCGCGGCGCGTTCCGCGAGACGCTCGAGGATCGGCATCGGCTCCTGACCGAGCTCGTCGAAGCGGTCGGCGATCTCGTCGGGCGTCCAGCGGCCGTCCTTGCGCATCTGGCGCACCTCGGCCGGCTGGTTCCACACCGCGAGCAGTCCCGCGTTCGCGGTGTACACCTGGCCGGTGACGTTCCGAGCGCGGTCGCCGAGGAGGAACGCGACCATCGGCGCGACGTCCTCGGGCTCGCCCATCTCCAAGCCGAACGGAACCTGTCCGGACATGCGGCTCTTCGCGACCGGCGCGATGCAGTTCGCGGTCACGCCGTACTTGTGCATGCCCGCGGCCGCGCTGCGCACCAGCGACACGATGCCGCCCTTCGCCGCCGAGTAGTTCGCCTGCGCGACCGACGCCGCGAACGCGCCCGACGTGAACCCGACCATGCTGCCCGACTTCTGTTGACGGAAGATCGGCGCCGCGGCGCGGAACACGGTGAACGTGCCCTTGAGGTGCGTCTCGATGACCGGGTCCCACTCGTCCTCGGACATGTTGAAGAGCATGCGCTCGCGCAGGATGCCGGCGACGCAGACGACACCGTCGATACGACCGAAGGTGTCGACCGCTGATTGCACGATCGACGCGCCGCCTTCCATCGTCGTCACCGAGTTGGCGTTGGCGACGGCGTTACCGCCCGCGGCCTTGATCTCCGCGACGACCTCGTCGGCCACGTCGCTCTGCGGCTCGTTGCCGTCCATCGACACGCCGTAGTCGTTCACGACGACCGACGCGCCTTCCGCCGCGCACAGCAGCGCGGTCGCCCGCCCGATCCCGCGACCCGAGCCCGTGATCGCGATCGCCTTACCGTCCAGAGAACCCAAGGTCTTCCTCCGCGAGGTTGTTCGAACGGGGGGCGACGCTAGCAAGCCGCGAAAGCGTCTGATCCGACTCGCCGTGTGAGGCGCCAGGAGCGACGAGCGGCCGCGGGCCGGGTATCCCGTCCCGCAGCGAGGGCGACCATAATGATGCTGTGCAGCCGGTCGGCATCCATCACGTCGCGATCTGCGTCGACGACGCGGCCGCGGCGAAGGCGTTCTACTGCGACGTGCTCGGGTTCACGCCGGTGACGAGCCGCCCCGAGGAGTTCGGCCCCGGCCACTGGCTCGACGCCGGCGGCCAGCAGGTGCATCTCATGGAGATCGCCGAGGCGCCGAAGAACCCGGGCCACTTCGCGCTGCGCGTCTCCGACGTCGACGCCGCGGTCGAGGAGATCCGCGCCTCCGGTGTGCGCGTCGACCCGATCGCGCACACCCCCGGCGCGGGCAAGCAGGCGTTCCTCCGCGACCCCGCCGGCAACGTGATCGAGCTGAACCAGCCGGACAACTAAACGGGCTGAGGCGCTTCGATGATGAGCGCATCCCAAGTCGACAAGCTCGGTGACCGCCTTCGGAGGACTGAGGTCATCTCCGACGAAGATCTCGAACTGTTCCAGGCTTTCCGCCGCGACCGCGAAGCCGCGCTCGAGAGTTGCTGGCGATGCACGAGGATTTTGAGCGGATGCTCGAGAACCTGGCGGAGATTCTTCCCTAGCATCCTCGACCTAGGATCGACGCGTGAAGACCTTCCTGCTCGTGTACGACGTATCGACGGGCACCCTTGTCGACCGACGCGAGATGGACGCGGACGCCGCGCGGGCGCGGCGGCTGGAGCTGGAGAAGCAGTTTCGAGATCAGCCCAACATCGAAGTTGTTGTGCTCAGCTCTGATTCGCTCGACACGTTGAAGCGAACGCACTCGCGGTACTTCAAAACGGTGGGCGAACTCGCGTCCTAAGGCTCGTACGTGAACGCGAGGAACGTCATGTCGTGCTCGGCTTCGAACTCGTGCACGTCGCGGTCGGGGCGGCGGGTGAATCCCATCCGCGGGTAGAGGCGCTGCGCGGTGGGCATGTGGTTCGTCGTGTGCAGGAGAATCGTCAGTCCCTGCTCACGAGCGCGTTCGATGCACGCGCGCACGAGCGCCTCGCCGATGCCGTGGCCCTGCGCGTCGGTGTCGACCGCGAGCAGACGGATCTGTGCCTCGCCGGGCTCGTTCCATTCGAGCCACGGCGACTCGGGATCCGACGCGTACGTCACCGCGCCGACGACGCGCCCGTCGAGCTCGGCGACGAGCACTTCGGTCGACTCACACCGCTCGCCGACCGCGCGGATGTGCTCGTCGTAGCCGCCGAACAGATGATCGACGCGCAGCGCCGCGTACGCGGCGACGGTCAGCTCCCCGACGCGCTCGTACTCCGACGGATCGACGGCGCGGACGCGCACCCCACCACTGCTCATCGCGCCGCTGCGATCCGTGAGATCAGCGGGCGGTGATGAACGGAACCGTCGACGGGGCCGGGCCGGTCAACCACTTCGACGCGAGCGAGTCGAGGGCGCCGTCCGACCTCAACTTCCCGATCGCGGCGTTGACGAGCTTCGTGTTCGCCGAGCCCTTCGGGAGATACACGCCGAACTGCTCGTGCGAGGCGAACTGCCCGGCAACCTGCCGGCCCGCGCCGACACTCGCGAGCGCGACCGGCGTCGGCAGCAATGCGGCGGTGACCTGCTTCGCCTTGAGTGCCGCGAGCAACCCGCTCACCGACGCGAACGGCTTCGACGCGGCGGTCGGCTTCACGTGTTGCGCGAGGAAGGTGCCCGACGTCGTGCCCGCTTCGTATCCCCACGTGAGCTTCTGCGCGGCCGCGAGGGTCGGCACGTTCGTGCCCGCGTTCACCACGATGCCCTGGTCGGCGTCGAGGTAGCCCGTCGAGTACGTGCCGGGGCTCGACGTCGCGGTCGACAGCTGCGCGATGGCAATGTCGAAGTCGTGCGTCTGACCGTTCGCGATCGCGGCGCGCGACTGGTCGACGATGCGCACGCGTCCGATGCCGAGCTGCGCGCACAGATCCCTCGCGAGCTCGAACTCGTAACCGCCGGTCAGCGAGTCGTCGTTGGATCCGTTCCAGAAGTGCGCCGCCGGCAGCGCCGTCTGCACGGTGAGCTTGCCCTTCTTCACCGTCGTGAACCCGACGCCCGACCCCTTGTTCGGGCAGGAGTACACGTTCTTCGCGCCGTGTTTCCCGCAGGCACCGAGCCCGGCGACGAGCACGACCACCGCGACCAGCACCTTGGACACACGCACGAGAACAGCCTCCTCCGGAGAACGACCGGGGGAATCTATGCGGCTTCACACGACGGAGATCGTGAGACCGCTCTCATGGAGCGACGCCACGATCGTCTCGGCGTGCGCGCGGTCGCGCGTCTCCAGCGACACTTCGAGGACGGTGTCCTTGAGCGGCACGCCGGGCAGGTCGCGGTGATGCGAGACGTCGATGATGTTGCCGCCCGCGTCGCCGATGATCTTGGCGACCGACGCGAGCGTGCCGGGCTGGTCGGTGATCTCGAGCCGTAGCCGCACGAGCCGTCCCGAGCGCGCGAGCGCACGCAGGATCACCGACGACAGGACGCGCAGGTCGATGTTCCCGCCGCTCACGACGAGCCCGACGCGTCGCCCCTCGAAGCGCGCGCGGTGTTCGATCACCGCGGCGAGGCTCGCGGCGCCCGCGCCTTCGACGACCGCCTTCTCGATCTCGAGATAGAGGCTCACCGCCGCTTCGATCGCCTCTTCACGCACGACGATGACGTCGTCGACGAGCGCGCTCGCGATCTTGGTCGTGAGCCGCCCGGGGTGCGCGACCGCGATGCCTTCGGCGACCGTCGTGCCGCCCGGGTCGTCGACGCGCGCGCCGCGAGCGCGTGCCATCGCGGCGTAGCGCTCGGACTCGACACCGATCAGCTCGATGTCGGGGCGCGCGTCCTTCAGCGCGACCGCCATTCCCGCGATGAGGCCGCCGCCGCCGACGGGCACGATGATCACTTCGAGGTCGGGTCGCGCCGCGAGCATCTCGAGCGCGACCGTGCCCTGTCCGGCGATGACGAGCGCGTCGTCGAAGGGGGGCACGAGCGTCGCGCCGGTCGCGCGCGCGCGGCGCTCCGCTTCGGCGAACGCGTCGGCCAAGGTCGCACCGGTGAGGACGACGTGTGCCCCGAGCGTCTCGGTGCGCGTCACCTTCGTGAACGGCGTCGGCTGCGGCATGACGATCGTCGCCTCGATGCCGAGCAACCGTGCGTGGTGGGCGACACCCTGCGCGTGGTTGCCGGCCGACGCCGCGACGACGCCGCGCGCCCGCTGCGCGTCGTCGAGTGCGAGGAGGAAGTTGCGCGCGCCCCGCTCCTTGAACGACGCGGTGTACTGCAGGTTCTCGAGCTTCAGCACGACCTCGGCGCCGGTGATGTCCGACAGCGTGCGGGACGCGACGCACGGCGTCTCGATGACGGCGCCGCGCAGACGTTCGGCGGCGGCGGCGACGTCGGCGGCGGTCACCGGAAGGCTCACCCTCCGAGTATCACCGAGTTTCTCGGGTCGGGCTCGCACGCGTCGCCGCGCCTTCGGCCTCGCTGACGCCTCAGTCGTCGAGTCGGGCGAGCCGCAGAGCGACCGGCCCGTTCCCGCGGGCACGAGTGTCTCTTGCCGGGGGGTCGGAACTACGGTGCCGTGCGTTCCAGAGGTCGAGTGAGGAGCCACCAGCACATGGGCATCAACGACGGCCGGGTCGTCATCGTCACCGGGTCGGGCCGGGGCATCGGCCGCGAGCACGCGCTGGCGTTCGCGGAGTCCGGCGCCAAGGTCGTGGTGAACGACCTCGGCGGCGACGCACGCGGTGAGGGCGGCGACCTCTCGCCCGCGATGCAGACGGTCGAGGACATCAAGACGATGGGCGGCGAGGCCATCGCCAACGGCGAGAACGTCGCCGACTTCGAGGGCGCCGGCCGCCTCGTGCAGCAGGCGATCGACACCTTCGGCCGGCTCGACGTCGTCGTGAACAACGCGGGCATCCTGCGCGACCGCATGCTCGTGAACATGGTCGAGTCGGAGTGGGACGCGGTGATCGGGGTGCACCTCAAGGGCACGTTCGGCCCGACCCGCCACGCCGCCGAGTACTGGCGCAACGAGACGAAGGCCGGTCGGCCCGTCGACGCGCGCATCATCAACACGAGCTCGCCGTCGGGCATCTTCGGCAACGCGGGGCAGACGAACTACGGCGCGGCGAAGGCCGGCATCGCCGCGTTCACGATCATCTGCGGGCTCGAGCTCGGCCGGTACGGCGTCACCGCGAACGCGCTCGCGCCGGTCGCGCGCACGCGCATGACGGAAGAGCTCGGCATGGGCCCCGCGCCCGAGGGCGCGAAGTTCGACGCGCTCGACCCCGCGAACATCTCGCCGCTCATCGTGTGGCTCGGCTCGCCGGAGTCGAAGGACGTGACCGGGCGCGTGTTCCTCGTCGACGGCGACCGCATCTCCGTCGCAGAGGGGTGGCACCGCGGGCCGACCGCGCGCAACGACGGCATGCGCTGGGACCCCGCGAAGCTCGGCGCCATCGTGCCCAAGCTCGTCGAGCAGGCGCAGCCGAACTCGACGATGCTCTCGTAAGCGAACGTCTCGTCAGCGAATCACGCAGCGAAACCAGGGGGAACTGACATGCCGATGAACCTCGACTCGGTGGGCAAGGCCTCCGAGCCCGGCCGGCGCTCGTGGACGTCGAAGGACGCGCTCGTCTACGCGCTCGGCGTCGGCGCGGGGCAGAGCGACCCGACCGGCTTCGAGCTCGAGTTCACGACCGAGAACAGCCAGGACACGCCGCAGCGCGTGCTGCCGACGTTCCCCGTCATCATCGGCATGGGCGCGGGTGGGATGCCGAGCTTCGGCGACATCAACTGGGCGATGCTCGTGCACGGCGAGCAGTCGATCGAGGTGTACGGCGAGATCCCCGCGGAGGGAACCGTCGAGTCGGTCACGAAGATCGTCGGCATCTACGACAAGGGATCCGGCGCGCTCGCGGTGATGGAGACCGAGTCGAAGTACGTCGACACCGACCGGGCCGGCCAGCCCGCGTTCAAGGTGCGCATGGGCGCGTTCATCCGCGGCGAAGGTGGCTTCGGAGACTCGCGCGGACCCGCGCAGCCGCCGCGTGTGTCGGCGCCCGAGCGCCAGCCCGACGAGTCGGTGACGTACGCGACGCGTGACGACCAGGCGCTGCTCTACCGGTTGTCGGGGGACCGCAACCCGCTGCACTCCGACCCCGCGTTCGCCGCGCTGGCCGGGTTCCCGAAGCCGATCCTGCACGGGCTCTGCACGTACGGCGTGACCGGGCGCGCGCTGCTGCACACGTTGTGCGGCTCCGATCCCGCGCGCTTCAAGGGCATGGACGCGCGCTTCAGCAAGCCGGTGATGCCGGGCGACGTGTTGACCGTGAAGATGTGGCGTGAGGGCGACGGCACCGCGATCTTCCAGACCGTCACGCAGGACGGCACCGTTGTGATCGACAACGGCAAGCTCACGTACGCCTGACCGGTGTCCAGTGGTACTGCGCTGCCGGCACTACGCCGAGCAACGCAGTACCACCGATCAGCCGTAACGGAAGGCGACGGCCGCGGCGCCGATGAGCGGGCCGTCGGCACCGAGTCCACCGGGCACGATGCGCGTGCCGCGCGAGAAGTCGAGCCGGCAGCGCAGGTCGAGCTCGGCCTGCGCGGCCGCGAAGAACGGCTCGCCGTAGCCGAGCGCGACCGAGCCGGAAACGACCGCGAGTTGCAGGTCGAGCAGGTTCGCGACCGACGCGACCGCGCGGCCGACGAGGGTTCCGGTGCGCTCGATGATCTCGGGCGGCGCGTCGCTCGGGTCGCCACCGGTGATCGCGCGGATCGCGGTGCCCGACGCTTCTGCCTCCGCGCAGCCGCGCCCGCCGCAGCCGCAGACGCGCCCGTCGGGCTCGACGATCACGTGCCCGATGTGCCCTGCGTTGCAGTCGTTCCCGTCGAGCAAATTCCCGGCGAGCACGATCCCGCCACCGATCCCGGTCGACACGACCATCGCGAGGTAGCTGTGCTCGGCGCGGGCCGCGCCGAGCCAGCCCTCGCCGAGCGCGAGGGCCTTGGCGTCGTTCTCGAGGACCGTCCGAAGTCCGGTCGCGGCTTCCACGCGTTCGCGCAGCGGGAAGTCACGCCACGCGGGGATGTTCACCGGCGACACGAGCGCGTTGCCGCCGCGCATCGGCCCACCGCTGCCGACCCCACACGCGATGGCGCCGGCGCGCCCGTCGGCCGACAGCGACTCGATCATCGTTGCGAGCGCGGCGAACAGCTCTTCGGCGTCGTGCGTGACCGGCGTCGGCACACGCGCCTGTTCGAGGATGCGTCCATCGTCGTCGACGATCGCCGCCGCCAGCTTCGTGCCACCGATGTCGACCGCCAGGACTGTGCTCATCGCGGCGGCGAACGTACCCGCGTGAGTACCGTGCCCGGCGTGACGGTGACGACGACGCAGATCGGGGAGTGCTTCGCCGGCGAGGGCGTCGATGCGGCCCATGTGAACACCGTGCTCGGCCGGCTCGGTGGCCCGGTCGAGACCGCGTGGACCACCGCGCTCGCGACGCCGCGCCCCGGTCACGCCGCGTTCGTGACCGTGCTGCGGCCGAACCTGCCGGTCAAACCGCTCACGCTGTTCGTGAACAAGGCGACGATCGCCGACGACCGGCACGGCGAGCTCACGTGGGGCGCGGCGCAGGCCGGGGTCGCGGCGGGTGTGGCGGATGCCGTCGCCGCGGGCGCCATCGACCCGGCCGACGCCGACGACCTGCTGCTGATCGCGGCGGTGTGGGTCAACCCTGCGGCGCGCGCCGCCGACGCGGTGTTCGCGAACAACCGGCGCGCGACCGCGGACGCGCTCGCGAACGGCGCGGCGCGCAGGCCGTCGGTCGACGACGTGCTCGCGGCGCGCGACGCGCCGAGCAACCCGTACTACACGCCGTAGCTCGCGCTAGAGGGGCAGCGGCCCGTCGAGCACGTGGTCGACCATGCCGTACGCGAGCGCCTCGTCGGCCGTGAACCACGTGTCGCGATCGGCGTCGGCGACGACCCGCTCGACGGTCTGGCCGGTGTGCTTCGCGGTGAGCTCGGCCATCGTCGAACGCAGGTAGCCGAACTGCGCGGCCTGGATGTTGATGTCGGTCGCGGTGCCCTCGACCTGACCGTGCGGCTGATGCATGAGCACGCGGCTGTAGCGGTGCGCGTAGCGCTTGCCCGGCGTGCCCGCGCACAGCACGAACTGTGCCATCGACGCCGCGAGCCCGAGGCACACCGTGATGACCTCGGCGTGCAGCGTGTGCATCGTGTCGTAGATCGCGAAGCCGTCGTCGACCGAGCCGCCCGGCGAGTTGATGTAGAGCACGATCGGCTCGTTCGGGTTCTCGGCGTCGAGCAAGAGCAGCTGCGAGCAGATCGCCGTCGCGCTCTTCGGTTCGATCGGTCCCACGAGCATCACCCGGCGCCGCTCCAGCAACCGCCTCGAGACCTCGTCCTCCATGTGCAACTGCATGGTTGCAGAAGGTAGTCGGCCGGCGCGGCTCGTGCAACCCAACGGTTGCGCTAGCCTCACCCGCATGGCCGAACCGACCGACACCGCGACCGTGGAGCGCACCGCCGCCTTCCCGGTCCCGCCCGATGTGCTCTGGGACGCGCTGACCGATCCCGATCTGCTCGCCGAGTGGTTCGGGAACGTCGATTTCGACCTCGAGCCCGGCGGCGCGATCACCGACGGCGACACGCTCGGCGACGCGGGGGAGCCCGCGACGATCGGTGTCGTGGAGACGATCGAGCCGCCGCGCCGCGTCGGGTTCGTGTGGATCGCGCCGGGTTCCGATACCCCGTCGTCGGTGGAGCTCGAGATCGACGACGACGTCGACTCGGACGACGGCTGCGGCAGCATCCTTCGTGTGCGCGAAGTGCGCATCGAGCCGCGCTGGGAGCCGCGCCCCGACTGGTTCACGCCGGCGCCGCGCGCGTGCGCGGGCGCCGGACCTCGTGCCTGAGTCGCGCGCCGAGACGGAGCTCGACGCGGTGTTCGCGGCGCTCGCCGATCCGACGCGGCGCGACGTCGTGCGCGCGCTCGGCCAGGCGCCGACGAGCGCGTCGGAGCTCGCGGCGCGTATGCCGGTGTCGCGTCAGGCGATCGCGAAGCATCTGGCGTTGCTCGCGACTGCGGGTCTCGTCGACTCGTCGCGCGACGGCCGGCAGGTTCGCTACACGCTCACGCCCGGCGCGTTCTCCGACGCGGTCGCGTGGATGACCGATGTCGGCGCGGCGTGGGACGCGCGCCTCGCCGCGCTCCGCCGCCACGTCGGCTGACCCGCCCGTTGGAAACGTCGAATCAGCGTGACGCGGGTGCGGGCACGGGCTCGAGCACGACCCAGGCGCCATCGTCGTCGAGCATCTCGCGCACCACGAGGCCGGCCTCGGCCGCGAGCGCGGTCAGCTCGGCGTCGTCGACGACCGCGGCCTCGAACACCTGCGTCCAATCGCGATCGCCGATCGAGTACGTGACCTGGGCCGCGAAGCCGTCGCCGAGCATCTCGACGTCGTGCAGGTGCACGCCGATGTCGCCGATGGTGTTCGCACCACCCTCGACGGGCGTCCAGCCGCGCGGATAGCGCTGCACGAGCACCACACCGTCGTCGTGAACATGCCGGCGACACACGCGCAGCAGGTCGCGTCGTTGCGCGCGGACGCGGCTGTCGATCAGATGGCTGAGCGCGAGCACCGCGTCGAACCGTCGACCGAGATTCAACGTGTACACGTCGCCGAGCACCGGCTCCGCGCCGACGACCTCCGCGAGCATTATCGGCGCGTTGTCGACGGCGACGACCGTGTGCCCGGCGCGCGCCAGCGCGTTCGCGATCCGCCCGACCCCGGTTCCGAGGTCGAGCACGGTCGCGCCCGGACGCAGCACGGAGCGCACGAGCCCGAGGTCCGGCTCGACCGGGAGCGCCTTGTACACCGCCACCGGCGAGCCGTCGGGCGCGACGTTCGTCATGCGATCGACCGGCTCACGACTTCGATCGACGTCGTGAGCGCGCGCAGCGAATCGGGATCAGGGACGACGCCGATCCCCGGGCCGTCGGGAACCGGCAGCTCGCCGGACTCGAGCACGAACGGCGCGGTGAGGTCGCGCGCGAAGTAGCGGTCCGAGGCCGACACGTCGCCGATCATCGTGAAGCCGGGATGCGCGGCGAGCGCGAGGTTCGCGGCCCGACCGAGTCCCGTCTCGAGCATGCCGCCACACCACGCACGCACGCCGCGCGACGCGCACACGTCGAGGATCGCGAGCGATTCCAGATAGCCGCCGACGCGTCCCGGTTTCACGCAGACCACTGCGCACGAGCCCGCGTCGATCGCCTCGCGCGCGACACGCGCCGACGTGATCGACTCGTCGAGGCAGATCGGCGTCCTGATGAGACGCGCGAGACCCGCGTGCGCGGGCAGGTCGTTCGCCGCGAGCGGCTGCTCGATGCAGAGCAGGTCGAAGTCGTCGAGCTGCGCGAGGTGCGGTGCATCGCCGAGCCCGTACGCGCCGTTGGCGTCGACCTGCAGCGGAACGGGACCGAACTGCTTGCGGAACTCGGCAACCGGCTCGACGTCCCAACCCGGCTCGATCTTGAGCTTCACGCGCCGGTAGCCCGCGGCGAGGTATCCCGCGCACTCGTCGATCAACGCGGCGATCGAGTCTGCCATGCCGACCGCGACGCCGCACTCGACACGCGTGCGCGTCGCGCCGAGGAACGACGCGAGCGATCGACCTTCGGTACGCAGCTGTGCGTCGAGCACCGCGGTCTCGAGCGCGGCCTTCGCCATCGCGTGACCCTCGATCCCGGCGAGTCGGCCGGCGACGTCGGAAGGCCGCACCGGCGCGGCGAGCAGCATCGGCCCGAGGAACTCGCGAATCACCGCGTGCGCGCCGCCGACCCACTCCGACGTGTACGTGGGTGCGTTCGGCGCGACGCACTCGCTCCAGCCGTCGGCGCTATCGGTCGCGATCCGCAGCACGAGGACGTCGCGCTCGTGCTCGACCCCGTGCGCGGTGCGGAACGGCCGCACCAGCGGCATCCGCACCCACCGCAGCTCGATCTCGCGCACCCGCACGGCCGCAGTCTCGCGCCCGCGCATATTCGGTCGGCCGCCGCGGCGGACGCCACTAGCCTCGTTCGCCCTGTGCCGCACCCTGATGTCGACAGCGAACGCGCCTACCTGACGTTCGCGGCGAAGTGCCTGGACGAGATGCGCACCCGCACCGCCGCGTACATCGACCAGGAGGACCTCGCCGCGGGCGAGTTCGACAGCGCCGCCGTGCGCGGGCACCTGACGCGCCGTCTGCGTTCGCTCGACGACGACTCGAGCGTGCTCTGTTTCGGCCGCATCGACGAGGAGACCGGCGACCGGTACTACGTGGGCCGACGCGAGGTCGACGATCCCGACGGTGATCCCGTCGTCGTCGACTGGCGGGCGCGCATCGCGATTCCCTTCTACCGCGCCACCGCCGCCGACCCGTTCGGCCTCGCGTTGCGCCGCCGCTTCACGTTCTTCGACCGCGAGCTCGCCGACATCTTCGAAGAGGACTTCACCGATCCCGACTCGGTGCTCGCGGCCGCGGCCGGCGGCGTGCCCGACCCACTGCTCGCAGAGCTGCGCCGCGAGCGCACCGGGCAGATGCGCGACATCGTCGCCACGATCCAGTCCGAGCAGGACGTCGTCATCCGCGCGCCGGTGCACGAGTGCCTCGTCGTGCAGGGCGGACCGGGCACCGGCAAGACCGCGGTGGGTCTGCACCGCGCCGCGTTCCTGCTCTACGAGCACCGCGAGCGACTGTCGCGTCAGGGCGTGCTCGTGGTCGGTCCGAACCGGGTCTTCCTCGAGTACATCTCCCAGGTGCTGCCGTCGCTGGGTGAGACGTCGGTGTCGCAGTCGACGGTCGACGATCTGCTCGGCCTCCGGTTCCGCATCGTGGCGACCGACGTCGAGCGCGCCGCGCGCCTGAAGGGTGACGCGCGTCTGGCGACGGTCATCGCGCGCGCGTGCGAGGAATCCATTCGCGCGCCCGAGTCCGACGTCGTGCTGCGGTTCCGCGCGCGGCGACTTGTCGTCGCCGCCGACGCGATCGCGGGCTTCATCGCGTCGGCGCGCCAGCGCGTGCCCGCGTTCGCGGCGCAGCGTCTGCGGTTCCGCGAGCTGTTCGTGCGGCACGCGTACGAGTTGTTCACCGGTGGCGACCTCCTCGCGCTGGCGGTCGACGAGTTCTCGGAGATGCTGCTCGCCGACCGCGAATCGCGCGCCGCGCTCGACGCGCTCTGGCGGCCCGTGAACCCGGCCGCGCTCGTCAAGCGTCTGCTCACGAGCCGCGCCGCGCTCGCGCGCGCGGCCGACGGCGTCCTCGAGCCCGACGAGCAGCAGGCGATCCTGCGGCGCAGCGCGCGCAAGGGTGAGCCCGACCCGTGGACCGCGGCCGACCTGCCGTTGCTCGACGAGGCCGAGGCCTTCGTGAAGGGCGATGTCCGTCGCTACGGGCACGTCGTCGTCGACGAGGCCCAGGACCTCTCGGCGATGGCGCTGCGCATGATCGCCCGGCGCGCCGTCGCCGGATCGCTCACGGTGCTCGGCGATCTCGCGCAGGCGACCGGCGCCGGCGCGTCCCGCTCGTGGACGGACGCGCTCGAGCACCTCGGTTCACCCGAGGTCGTGCGCACCGCCGAGCTCACGATCGGCTACCGGTTGCCCGCCGCGATCCTCGACTTCGCGAATCGTCTGCTCCCCGAGGCCGCGCCGCACGTGACGCCGGCCGTCTCCGCCCGTGAGGAAGGCGACCCGCCCGAGCTGCACGCGGTCGCCGCCGCCGCGGTCGTGCCCACGGTCGTGGAGCTCGCGGAGGAGTCGAGCCGTGAGGTGCTGACGACGGCCGTGATCGCACCGGTCGCGCGGCTCGACGAGCTACGCGACGCGCTCGCCGCGGCGGGGCACGACGTCCCGCGGCCGGAGGAGACGACGATCACGCACCGGCTGTCGCTGTTGCCCGCCGGGCTGGCCAAGGGCCTCGAGTTCGACACCGTGGTCGTGGTCGAGCCGTCGGAGATCCTCGCGGAGTCGGAGCACGGCGCGCGCTTGCTGTTCGTCGCACTCACGCGTGCGGTGCAGCGGCTCGTGCTCGTGCACGCGCGCCAACTTCCGGTCGCGCTCGCTCCGCTCGCCGCTCCTTGACGCGCGACGGGAGTCAGCGAGGTCGCGTGCTCGCGTCGCCCGCGGCTCGCAGGGTCGTGGCCGCAGGGTCGTGGCCGCCCGATAGCTTGACGCGTCGGCGAAAGCGGAGGTGCGTATGGAGTTCCGGTCGGTCGGTGGGTCGGGTCTACGGGTGTCGGTCGCGGGGCTGGGCTGCAACAACTTCGGCGGCCGCATCGACGAGGACGCGACCCGCGCCGTCGTCGACGCCGCGCTCGACTGCGGCATCACGCTGTTCGACACCGCCGACATCTACGGCGGCTCGAAGTCGGAGGAGCTGCTCGGGCGCGCGCTCGGATCGCGTCGTGACGACGTCGTGGTCGCGACGAAGTTCGCGATGCCGATGGGCGAGGGTCCGTACCAGACCGGTGGCTCGCGCCGTTACGTGATGCGCGCCGCGGAAGCGAGCCTGCGCCGGCTCGGCACCGACTACATCGATCTCTACCAGATGCACGGGCCCGATCCGACGACGCCGATCGAGGAGACGCTCGACGCGCTGAACGACCTCGTGCACCAGGGCAAGGTGCGCTACCTCGGCTCGTCGAACTTCAGCGGCTGGCAGATCGCCGACGCCGACTGGACCGCGCGCACGCGTGGGCTCACGCGCTTCGTGTCCGCGCAGAACGAGTGGAGCCTGCTGCACCGCGACGTCGAGCGCGAGGTCGTCCCCGCCTGTCGCCAGTTCGGCCCGAGTCTGCTGCCGTATTTCCCACTCGCCGGCGGCGCGTTGACCGGCAAGTACCGGCGTGGCGAGGCGCCACCGGAAGGATCACGGCACGCGGGCGAGCGCGGCGCGCACTGGCTCACCGACGAGAACTTCACCGTCATCGAGGCGCTCGAGAAGGTCGCGGGTGAGCTCGGTCACACGGTGAACGAGCTCGCGCACGCGTGGCTCGCGTCGCACCGCGTCGTGTGCTCGGTGATCGCGGGCGCGACCCGTCCCGAGCAGGTGCGCGAGAACGTCGCCGCCGTCGAGTGGAAGCTCACACGCGAGGAGCAGCGCGCGGTCGACGCCGCGCTCGCCGCGGCTCGATAGGGAGAGACTGCGGCGGCGGTTACGCCTTCGAGACGGTGACCGCCCCGTGCATGATTCCGTAGCCGTGGATCTGGCAGTAGTACACGTACGTGCCGGCCTTGCGGAACACGAAGCTGTACTTCGCGCCGTGGGCCACCGTGCTGCCGAAGCCGGTCTGCTTGCCGGTGCCGCCGTCGTGGCCCGCGCACGCGGCGGCGGTGCAGCGCGTGATCGTGTGCGTCGTGAGCGTCTTGTTCACGAACGTCACGCGCGTCCCGGGTGCGACGGTCACGGTCGACGGCTTGTAGCAGAACTCACTCTTGGGCATGCACTTGGTGCTCGACGTGATCTGCACGGTGACCTTCGGTGCCGCCGCGGATGACGCACTCGACGCGCCGGCGGTCGCGACGCCCGCAACGGTCGCGCCCGCGGCGAACAGCAGGCTCAGGGCGATGGTGACGGAGCGGCGCATGGGACCTCCTAGTCGGAGTGGTGCTTCGAGTCGGTGCGGACCGGAATGGGGAACGGCCGGCGGCGCGGGCGCAACGCGAGGCCCGCGGCGAGGGCGAGCAACGCGCCGAACGTGAGCCACAGCACCGCCGGCGCCGATCCGGTGAACGCGAGCTGCGAGCCGGTGCCGGTCGTCGACGGTGACGGCGCACCGCCCGCGGTGACGCCCGGCGCGCCCGTGGTCGTCGGCCCCGCGACGGTCGTGGTGGGGGCCGGTGTCGCGGCCTTCACGATCACGGTGCCGACCATGTTCGAGTGCACACGGCAGTGGTACGCGAACGTTCCGGCGGTCGTGAACGTGTGCGAGAAGGTCCCGCCGGGGTTGATGCACGGGCCGGTCGGGCAGGTCGGGCTCGAGTCGAACGCACCGGTGTTCGACGTCACGCTGTGGATCGACTGTCCCGTGTTCGTCCAGACGACCGTCGTGCCCGCGGTCACCGTGATCGACGAGGGCGAGAACCCGAAGTCGACGATCGAGACGGGCGCGGTCGCGGCGGGCGACGGCGCGGGCGGTGCGGGGGTGACCGTCGTCGGCACCGGCGCGAACGGATCAGTGAGCGTCGCCGTCGTGGTCGAGGGCGCGGCAACGGTCGTCGTCGTCGATGCGTGCGCGGGCTGCGCGACCAACGCGGGCGCGGTGCGCGTCCGGGGCGCGGCGGCCGCGGCGGGCGCGATCGCGAGCAGGAGCGCGCCGAGGCAGCCTGCACCCGCCACCGTGAAGCGTCGCCAGGTACCCCCGATCATCGGAGGGGACATACGCACGGTGCCCGCGATGCGTTCACCACTTCCTGCCTAACATCTCGCCGGAGCGCGAGTGCGACCAGAAATACGGAACGGAGAGCGTCCGCGAGGCGGCTATCCCGCTTCGCAGCGAGTGCGACCAGAAACACGGAACGACGAGCGTCCGCGAGGCGGGTATCCCGCCTCGTAGCGAGTGCGACCAGAAATACGGAACGGCGAGCGTTCGCGAGGCGGGTATCCCGCCTCGTAGCGAGTGCGACCAGAAGTACGGAACGGCGAGCGTCCGCGAGGCGGGTATCCCGCCTCGTAGCGAGTGCGACCAGAAACACGGAACGGATGCGATCATGCCCACTGTCACCCGGCTCGACGTCACCCGGCTCTCGCCGTCCCTCGGCGCCGAAGTGCGCGGCGTCGACCTCGCGTCCGATCTCTCCGACGAGACGGTCGCGGAGATCCGCGCGATCTGGCTCGAGCACCAGGTCGTCTTCTTTCCCGACCAGCAGCTCGATCCCGACTCGCAGGTCGCGTTCGCGAGCCGGTTCGGCGAGGTCACCGAGGCGCATCCCGTCGAACCGCCGATGGAGGGCCAGACGCAGGTGCACGCGATCGACAGCCTGAAGGACCGCACCGACTTCTGGCACACCGACGTCACCTTCATGTCGAAGCCGCCGATGGCGTCACTGCTCTACGCGGTCACGTTGCCCGCGGTCGGCGGCGACACGATGTGGGCGAGCCTCGGGAACGCGTACGACACGCTCGCGACGCCGTTGCGCGAGTTCTGCGACACGCTGACGGCGTACCACTACGACCCGTACTACGCGCAGATCGTCGAGAACGGCGGCGGACAGATGTGGGAAGGCAAGCGACTCGAGCATCTGCACCCGGTCGAGCACCCGGTCGTGCGCGTGCACCCGGAGACCGGGCGCAAGGGTCTGTTCGTCAACTCGCAGTTCACGGTCGCGTTGAAGGACTTCCCGAAGTCGCAGGGCGACGTGTTGCTGCGCCTGCTCTACGACCACACGTCGCGGCCGGAGAACGTGTGCCGTTACCGGTGGAGTGAAGGCACGCTCGGCATGTGGGACAACCGGGCCACGATGCACTACGGCATCTACGACTACGAAGGCCACCGCCGCGTGATGCACCGCGTGACCCTGCGCGGCGACCGCCCGACCGGTGTCGCTACTTCGGCCCGTTGAAGAAGCGCGGCGCGTAGTACGACGGATTCGTGTCGGGTCGACCGCGGCGCGACGTCCAGCGCCACTGCGCGGAGATGCGGCTACGGCAACGACCCTGCACTTTCGGGATCGCGTGCAGCCACGCGGCCTGGCAGCGACCGCCCATCACGAAGAGGTCGCCACTCGACGGGCCGAGGTCGAGGACGCCGCGCCGGTCGTCGGCCGTCGACTTCACGCCGTTGCCGATCGGGCGCACGAGGAACGGTCGGTGTGCGCCGGTCGTGAGCACGCCGATGACGGTCTCCTCGAGCCACGTGAGCTCGCGATCGCGGTGGAAGGCAACGCTGTCGTTTTCGTCGCGGTAGCGCGCGAGCGCGACGCCGTCGAAGCGCACCTGGTACCGATCGGTGATCCAGTCCTGCGCCTCGACGAGCGCGGGATGGCGCGCGTCGCCGGCCTGCCACGACGAGAGCCGCGGGTCCGCGTGCCACTGCTCGTACCGGAAGACCTTGCCCTGCTCCCAGTGCGCGTCGCGAGCGAGCGCTTCGTGGACGGTGTCGGCGTCGCGCACGAGGCCACGCACGATGTCGATCCACGAGTTCGCGTCGAGCTGCAATCGCTCGACCACCGGCTCCGTCGCGAGCCACGCCGTCGACACGCCCACAACGGTAACGGCATCGCGAGCCTCCGCGATCTGATCGATCGAAGTGACGCGACGCGTCACCTCACTCGATCAGATGCAAGAAAGCCCTGGTCAGCCGTGCCCGGCCCGAGCTGGAGGCTGAGGCGTCGAGGAGGGCGACGCGTGCGAGCCCGACCGGAGAACGCTGGTCAGCGTGCCCGCAACGACGGGGCGGTCGCTTCGCGGCTGGCCCGAGCTGGAGGCTGAGGCGTCGAGGAGGGCGACGCGTGCGAGCCCGACCAGAGAACGCAGGTCAGCGCCACATGGAAGGGTCGGGCTCTTCGAGCGGAGCAGGGACGGGCTCGGTGGGGGCCGGGATCGCGAGGCGGATGTCGGCCGCGTCGAACAGCAGCGGGAGCTGGTCGGTGTCGGTGATGCGCCGCAGGCGATAGCCGCGCCGGCGCGGCCCCGGGATGAACTCGACGACGGCGAACCCGTGCACCCACTGATCGTGGAAGCGCGAGCGCACCTCGACGAGCGCGTCGACCGGGATCGGCGGGTCCGCGAGGTCGATGTCGATCAGCGCGTCGACGCCGACGTCGATCGTGCCGCCGAGCACGGTCGGGCGCCGCGCGGTCGGAGCCGCGCCCAACACGAGCTCGCGCAGCAGGAGCTCGATCGCGTCGACCTGCGCGGCCCGGTCGCGCCGCTCGGCTTCGATCCCGTCGGCGACGCGTTCGAATGCCTCCGCGATGCGGTGCAAGGCGCCGACGAGCTCGCCGTCGCGCGTTCGGAGCGAGTCGCGTTCGGCGACGGCGTCGTGTCGCAGCTCGTCGATCGCGGTCGTGACGTCCGCGCGCACGGCGTCGAGCTCGCGCCGTCGCATCCACGTGTCTCGGAGCCGCGTGACCGGGCCGCGCATCATTCGTCCTCGCCCGGTGTCGGTCCCCGGCGCCAGCCCGCACTGGCACACTCACCCACTGCTGCGGAACGTATCGCCGCGTCGCGCTCGCGGCGCGGATGGGCACACGAAACCGACAGAGTCAGGTCAACGTCTGCGCACGGAGCGCGTCCGCGAGCCGCTCGGCGGCGATGCGCGTGAGCACCGTGGCATCGCGGCTGTCGGCGGGGCAGCACGCGAGCCCGTAGCTGAACGGCGGCACGCCGCCACCCACCGCCAGCCGCCCGAGCACGTCGGGCACGACGTCGCCGGCCGTCTCGGGCAGCAGCAGCGCGAGCTCGCGGTCCGAGGTCGCGACCAGCGTGTCGGCGGCGCGCACGCGCGGGCGCAGCGCCTCGGTGAGCCCGGCGCCGCCGCGCAGCAACACGAGCGTGAAGCCCCAGCCGTGGCGCAACGCGCGCGCGGTCGCGGCGGCGACCGTCCCCGCGACGCCCATCGCCGCGAGGTCGGAGGCGGTGCGGCGCACGGCGGGCACGTCGATGTCCTCGACAGCCTCGACAGCCTCGACATCCTCGACATCGACGGCCGGTGCGGACGCGGGCGGTGCCGGCGCGGGCGGCACGGACACGACCGTCGGCGCGTCGGCGCGTCCGAGCGCGACACCGATCGTGCGGTCGAGCAGACGGGCCGCGTCGGTGTCGATCGAGCGCGGCGGGTCCGCCCACATACCCGTCGGACCGAAGAGCCCGACGCCGCCGTCGCCGAGCGGCCGGCGATCCGAGCAGAACACCTGGCGGCCGAGTGTCGCGTCGTCGACCGCGACGACGACCCGTTCCACACCGAGGCCGTCGGCGAGCGAGCGCAACGCGATCCCGATCGCGCCGAGCGGAGGCGCGGCGGCGGCGAGGTCGCCGATGAGCCGGTCGATCGCGGCGAAGACGAGCGGCGCGCTCTCGTCGGTGAGCTCGCGCGCGGACATCACGCATGATGACGCGCGCCGACGGCGGTCCGGACGATGCTGGCGCGCACCCCTGTGGTCTGGTGGGGAGGTTGTGCGCGTTCCATTTGGGTTGAATGGGCGGGATGGGTACCGTGCGCCCCGCCAGCCAGGCAATGGGGGCTCACGGACGGAGGGCGGGCCATGGACGGGGACAGGTCTCGACGCGCGGGCGCGGTGGCGCTCGTCGCAATCGTCAGCAGCGCGATGTTGATCGTCGGCGCGGGTCCCGCGGTCGCGGCGAAGCGCGGGGCCGCGGGCACGTACACCGCGACGTTCCCGTCGACGTCGACGACGAGCACGCTCGTCATCGCGAACGCGGCCGGGTCGACGACGTCGGGCACGTTCAAGCTCACCGACCTCGGCGACTACGGCACCTGGGTCGCGCAGGGCACGACGCTCGGATTCGTGATCGCGCAGTCGGCATCCGGCCACACCGGCGCGGTGATGATCGGCAAGCTCACCGCGAGCGGCATCAACCCCGGCGCGTTCGGACAGCCCGGCGCGGGCTCGCGCGCGTGGAGTGCGACGCGCACGAGTGCCGGATCCGGTGCGACGGCGACCGTGACCGTCGCGGCGTCACACAGCAACGCGGCGCGCGTCGCGGCGAAGGGCACCGTCTACCAAGCGTTCTTCACCGGCACCGTCACCGACACGCTGATCCTGTCGAAGGACGGGACGTCGAAGGTCGACGGCACCTTCACGCTCTCGATGCTCGCCGACGGCGGGAGCTGGGCGAAGCTCGGCAAGAAGATCGTGCTCGGCGTGACGACCGGCCTGGACGCGGGCATCGTGCTCGTCGGCACGCAGAACGCGTCCGGCATCAGCAGCGCGGGCGCACCGGGCGCGTACTACCAGCCGAGCGCAGGCATGCACACCTGGTACGCGACGAAGGGCTGACCGGCGCGCACGGAGGCCCGGCCGATCACAA
>DATBAK010000056.1 GCA_036271555.1 Acidimicrobiia bacterium | reverse complement strand
GTACACGTGACCGGCGAACAACAGGAGCGCGATCAACGCGAGCGGCGCGCCGACCCGCATCGTCCAGCGCAGACGGTTCGGGACGGTCACCGCGAGTCCGAGCACGAGGATGCCGGCGGTGCCGACACCGATCGCGAGCGCCGCGCCGACGACGTGCAGCGCGCCGACGGTGTTCTCGGGGAAGCAACCGACGAGACCGGTTCCCACGCCCGCGATCGCAAGGGCCGTGAAGCCGATGCGGGCCGCGAGTCGCTCGGCGGGCTCACGTTCGGCGAACGCCTGGTAGATCAGCACCGATCCGGCGATCATGCCCGCGCCGAGGAGCACGAATTCACCGTTCATCCACGCGTGGCGAGGTGAGCACAGCGTCCGCCTGCACGACGTGTTGCCCAGATCGCTGATCGTGTTGCCGAACCAGCTGTACGAGGGCCGCCAGACCGACGCGACGACGACCTGCACGACGAAATAGAGCGCGCTCAGAATCCAGATCGTCGGTCCGAGCCACGGAACGTCGGCGGCGATTGCGTTGACGCGACTCGCTCGCCTCGGCCGCGCCGCCTCCCTCGCGATCATCCGTTGCCACCGTCGCATCGAGCCCGACTATGCCTCGGCACGAGCCCGCGCGTCGTCGCTCCCGCGGCGGTCGCCGATGCGCCGCGACGTGTGGCTCCCGCGTTTTGCGCGACCCGGCCGTACGCAACAGGCTGGGAGCACGGCATTCTGCGAGCCGGGGAAGCTCGTCGGGGGTGGATCGAGGGTGATCGCGAGCGAGAAGCGGGCGCGCTTCGGCTACCAACCCGCGCTCGACGGTGTCCGCGCGCTCGCGATGGCGCTCGTCGTGCTCGTGCACTATCCGTGGGGCGTCGCGTCCATCCGGCCGAAGCCGTTCGGCGGCGGCTTCCTCGGCGTCGACGCGTTCTTTGTGCTGTCGGGATTCCTCATTACGACGCTGCTGCTCCAGGAACACGCACGATTCGGCGCCGTGAGCCTGCGTCGCTTCTACGCGCGCCGGGCGCTGCGCCTCCTGCCCGCGCTCGCCGTCCTGCTCGTCATCGCGTGCGTGTTGCACGTCACGCTGGCGGCGAAGGACCCGAATCGCCCCGAGACCAACGGGCTGCTCGGCGCGGCGTTCTACGTCGCGAACTGGGTCGGCATCTACCAGCCGCGGGCCGTCGGGGTGATCTTCGACACGTGGTCGCTCGCGATCGAGGAGCAGTTCTACGTCGTCTGGCCGTTGATCCTCGTGCTGCTCCTCACGCGACGGGTGCGAGCGAGAACGCTCGCGCTCTTGACGGCAGGCGGAATCGCGGCGTCGGCGGCGTGGCGCGCGTGGTACTGGAACGATCACCTCCACCACCTGCACCAGACGACCTACACCGGCACGAACAAGCTGCTGGCTCTGGTCGCGGCCGAGGCGAACAACCACCGGCTGCTCGGTGTGTGGCAGCGGATCTACTTCGGGTCCGACACGCGCGCCGACTCACTTCTCGCCGGCTGCCTCACCGCGATCCTGTTGTTCTTCCTCCTGCCCCGGCTCGGAGACCGCGCCCGTTCGCGGCTCGGCTGGCTGGCCTGGGGCGCGCTCCTCGCCGCGGGCGTGATCATCTGGCGCGCGGTCTACATCTTCTCCGGCTGGCTCCCCGACTGGGGCTTTCTCGCCTTCGCCGTCGCGATCGGGGTGCTCATCGCCGGGCTCGTCGCCTCGCCCGGCAACCCGGTCTCACGGGTGCTGGCGCTCGCGCCGCTCGCGTGGCTCGGGAGGCGCTCGTACGCGATCTACCTCTTCCACCCGCTCGTGTTCGCGTACCTCGACCGACAGCACGTGCATCTCTCGCCGCCGCTCTCCTTCGTCTTCCAGGTCGGCGTGATCCTCGTCGTCGGTGAGCTCTCGTACCGGCTCGTCGAGGCACCGATGCTGCGACGAAAGACGCGCTTCGAGGCTCGCGACGACGGAACCATTCGACGACGGGCCTCGTCAGAGTCCGTGTGACGCGTTCGACGACGACCAGCCCCGGTCTCGTCGCGCTCGTCCTCGCCACGATCGTGACCGTCGGCGCCTGCGGTGCCGGGCCGCACTACGCCGTCGGCACGCCGGCGGTGCGCGTGCTCGCGAAGTCCGGGTGCCCGAAGGCGATCGCGGGCGATCACGACGTGAAGAACGAAGGCGATGCGCACGGTTCGACCTTGCTGCCGTCGCTCCGACCGACGGGGGGAATCGTCTGTGGCTACAAGTGGACGTACCCGCCCGCCCGGCTGCAGGAGTCTCGACGGCTCGACGTCGCGCGCGCCCGCACCCTCGCGGCCGTGATCAATCGCATTCATCTCGGGCAGGCATCCGGCATGATCAACTGCCCGATGGACACGGGTCTGGTACGGATCTTCGTGTTCACATACCGCGCCGCGCCCGACGTCGATCTCTGGTGGAAGGCCGACGGCTGTCAGACGCTCGACAACGGCTTCCGGATCGGGATCGAAGGCGGGAACCCGAGCTTCTACGACGACTTCTACGACGAAGTGCAGAACCTCGCGCTCTGAACCGCTACTCGATCGGGGTCAGCGATCTCCGCGCGAACTTCCACGTTTTGCCGTCGCGGCGGAGTGTGTCGTCGTAGCGGCCGACCATCTGCACGCTCCACCCGTCCTTGCCCTGCAGCAGGAACACAACGTCGCTGATCGCGCGCGCGTCGTCGTCGGTCCACTCGGTCAGCAACGTGTTCGCGACGACGTGCCGCTGCGGTCGGCGCGGTGTCCAGCGCGCGTACGCGGCGCGCAACGCGTCGTGGCCTTCGAGCCGACCCATGCCCGGCATCTCGGACACGCCGTCGGGCGCGAAGGTCGCGACGACGTCGTCGGTCCGACCGTCGTCGAGCGCGAGGGTGTACGCCGCGATCGCGGCGCGCACCCCCTCGACGACGTCGGCGTGAGTCACAGCTCGAAATCGGCGATCGCGCGCTCGAGCGGATTGACGTTCACTTCGCGCAGCGCCGGCAGCAGCCGCTCGGTCGGCAGCCCCGCAAGGTAGCCGTCGATCGTGCGGTGGAAGTTCGAGATGTGGCCTTCCATCCGCTCCGACAGCCGCATGTACTCGAAGCCGCGCGCGTGCAGCCCGCGCTGCTGGCGGGGCAGGTTCGAGAAGTCCTGCGCGGGGATCGGCGGCCAGCGCGCGTCGTCGCACTCCCACGGCTCGGGCGGCACCGGCCGCTCGCGCGCTTCGTCCGCGGGGAAGCGCGTCAACGACCAGATCTCCATGAGCGTCTCCTCCGGCCCGAGCGGCCGGAAGCGGTACGACGACGCGCTGCTGTACATCGGCAGCACGAACCAGTGCGGGAAGCAGTAGCCCATCGGCTCGTCGAGCTGCTGCGCGGCGAGCGCCGAGAGGTCGGGGATGTCGTCGCCGCGCTCGCGATGCCACGCCGTGACCGCGTCGTTGAGCTCGCGGTGCCACGTCGCGATCGCCGCGTCCGGATCGTCCGGCAACTCAATCTCGGCGCGGAGCCGCTCGGCGACCGCGACATCGTTCGCGTGCACCATGCCGGCCATGCCGTCGCTCATCGTGTGGAGGTAGCGAAGGTCGGCAGCGATGTACGCACGCGGATCGACCTCACCCTTGCGCGATCCGTAGCGGCCGGGAATCACGAGCTGCGGATGCGTCTCGACAACGTGGTACTGCTCGACGAACGCCTCTTGCGCGAGCTTCCAGTTCACCGGCAGCCGGCACGAGTACCACCAGTCGGTGCGCAGCGACTCGACCCTCCACCCGTCGAGCACACTCGCACTCGGTTCGAGGCACTGTCGCAACGGGAGCGCGTCGGTGTCGAGGTTGATCCACGCGCAACCACCCCACGTCTCGCAGCGCACCGGCACGAGATCGATCTCGCCCGGATGCAGGTTGTGCTCCGAGAACGCCTTCGCGCGCGGCACGTGCGTGTTCCCGCCGTCGGCTCCATAGCACCAGCCGTGGAACGGGCACACGAATCCGCTCTCACATGTTCCTCGACCCTCGACGACGCGCACGCCGCGGTGCCGGCACGCGTTCTCGAACGCGCGCACGTCGCCGGCGGCGGTGCGCAGCACGATCACCGACTGGTCGAGGATCTCGTACTCGACGAAGTCGTTCGGCTGCGGGATCTCCTCGAGCCGGCACGCCATCTGCCAGACGCGCGGCCAGAGCCGCTCGACCTCGAGCGCGTAGAAGTCGGGGTCGTAGTAACGCTCCTTGCGCACGCGGTCGGGCGTCTCGATCGCGAACGGCACGGGCTCGGCCACGACCAAAGAGTAGACCGATCGGTACAATCCGCGCATGGACGACGCGCCCACCGTCGACGTGCTCGTCGTCGGTGCCGGCATCACCGGCATCTACCAGCTGTACCGCGCCCTCGAATCGGGGTTCTCGGCGCAGCTGCTCGAGGCGGGCGACGGCGTCGGCGGTACATGGTTCTGGAACCGTTACCCCGGCGCGCGCTTCGACTCCGAGAGCTACACGTACGCGTACCTCTTCTCGCGCGAGCTGTTCGACGAGTGGGAGTGGCAGGAGCACTTCGCGTCGCAGCCGGAGATCGAGCGCTACCTGAATCACGTCGTCGACCGATTCGATCTGCGCCGGCACATGCACTTCGGCGCGCGCGTCGCCGCCGCCGAGTACGACGACGCGACCGCGACGTGGGCGGTGACGACGGAGCCGGTGAGCGGTCAGCGACGAACGACACCGAAGTCCCGTGCCGAGACGAGCGAGCATGCGACCGGGGACAGCGCCGACGGCGCGCGCGTCGTCGCGCGCTATCTCGTCGCCGCGACCGGCGTGCTGTCGATCCCCTACTTCCCCGATGTGCCCGGCCGCGACAACTTCCGCGGCGAAGCGCTTCACACCGGGCTCTGGCCCGCGACGCCCGTCGACTTCGCCGGCGCGCGCGTCGCGGTCATCGGCACGGGTTCGAGCGGCGTGCAGCTGATCCCCGAGATCGCCGCCGACGTCGCCGCGCTCACCGTCTACCAACGCACGCCGAACTGGTGCACGCCGCTCAACAACGCGCCGATCACGCCGGAGGAGCAGGCGCAGCTGCGCGCCGACTTCGAGCAGATCCGCCAGACGTTGAACACGTCGCCCGCGGGCTTCCTGCACCCGATGCACGACCGGGCGACCGCCGACGACACCGAGGCGGAGCGCCGCGCCTTCTACGAGGCGATGTGGGCGCGTCCGGGCTTCGGCAAGCTCATCAGCCACTACACCGACATGATGTTCGACGACGCCGCGAACGCGCAGTGGTGCGAGTTCGTGGCCGAGAAGGTGCGCGCGGTCGTCGGCGATCCTGCGGTCGCGGAGCGGCTGATCCCGAAGGACCATCGCTTCGGCGAGAAGCGACCGCCGTTCGTGACCGGCTACTACGAGATCTACAACCGACCGAACGTCGAGCTCGTCGACCTCGTCGCGACCCCGATCACGCGCGTCACCGCCAACGGGATCGTGACGACCGAGCGCGAACGCGCGCACGACATCATCGTGTGGGCGACCGGCTTCGACTTCGGCACCGGCGCACTCGCGCGCATGGGCATCCGCGGGCGCGATGGGGTGATGCTCGTCGACGCGTGGGCCGAGGGTCCGCGCACGTTCCTCGGTGTGCAGGCCGCGGGATTCCCGAACCTCTTCTTCCCCGGCGGTCCGCACGCAGCGGCGGGCAACAACCCGCGCTACAACGGCGACCAGGTCGACTTCGTCGTCGACACGCTCGTGTACGCGCGCGAGCACGGATACGAGCGGATCGAGGTCGATGCCGCCGCAGAAGACAAGTGGACGAGCATGGTCGACCGCGGCGCGGTGAAGTCGTCGTTCGGCGAGTGCAGCTACTACTTCGGCACCAACATCCCCGGAAAGCCTCGCAAGTACCTGCTGAACTCAGGCGGGCGACCGAAGCTCTTCTCGGTGATCGCCGACGTCGTCGCGAACGACTACGGCCAGTTCCTCATGTCGAGCACCGCGCGTGCGTCAGACGGTGGCGACCGGAGTCAGCGGGCAGCCGACCGCGCCCGGTAGCCGCAGCGGAGGCGCAGTGAGGAGGAAGCGGCTGCGGTGGTGTTCGCGCAGCCAGGCCGCGAGCTCGTGCAGATACCACATCTCGCCGAGCGGCACTCCGAGGCGGAACAGGCAGAGGTGGTGGATCGGCAGCAACGAGTGCCGGTCGGGGTTGCGGTCGCGACCGACGAGGCCCTCGACCGCGTAGTTGTCGGCGACGAGCCCGGCGATCTGCGAGTCGGCGATCCATTCGAGCAACGACTCGTCGCGCGCGTCGAGGTACGTGCACATACGGTGGATCTGCACCGGATCCGGCTCGCGATTCCACTCGAGCACCTGCGTCGCGAAACCGGTGTGCAGCAGCAGGATGTCGCCGGGCTCCACGACGACGTTGTCGGCCGTCATGATGTTCTCGAGCGTCGCGCGGTCGACCCCGCGCCACTCCGTACCGAGGTGATGCGCGAGGTCGACGAGCACACCGCGCCCTTGCACGCCGGTCGCCGCCATGTGCTCGAGCCCGAGATGCTTCGCGAAGCAGCGGTGCTTGCTGCCGTCGCCGCGCGCGTCTTCCTGCGGACCGACGAGATCGACATCCGAGCGGTAGCCGTTGTAGAAGACGGCCTCTTCGACACCGTCGCCGTCGGCATCGAACTCCGCGCCTGCGTGCGCAAGCGAGTCCCACTGCGTCGAGTACTGGAGCGAGAGCGTGACGGTGTCGTCGACCCACACGTCGACGTACCGCGGGTCGCCCCACTCCGGCATCTCGCTCTGGTGGACGTTGTAGAAGGTCGCGGGCGTGCCGTCCATGTCCTCGGTCGGCGCGAGCACCGGAGGATGACGGCGCTGGTTCAGCGCGGTGCCGCCCGGATAGTCGAGCGGCAAGCTGAGGCAGAAGCTGATTCCGGCCTCCACCTCGCGCACACCTTGGCGCACTTTCTCGGGCGTGAGCAGGTTGATGCGACCGAGCTCGTCGTCGTCGCCCCAGTCACCCCACGTCGAACCGGCCGGCCGTTGCGTCCACCGCTTCGCCACCGCGCGCCTCCGTCGGTGATCGCATCTTGGACCGATTGGTCTAATGTCTGCCGCGAGCCGAAGCAAGGTTGCGTGCATGGCCCCCAACGACTTCGTGGTCTCCGCCGACGGGCACATCGTCGAGCCGACCGATCTCTTCCGCACTCGACTCCCGAAGCACCTGCGCGACCGCGGTTTCTGGGAAGAGGACTTCGACATCGAGCCACTCGTCGAAGGCGGCGTGCGCGAGTTCGCGCGCGTGCGCACGCCCGGCTTCGAAGGCTGGGCCGTGTCGCGCTACCGCCATTTCGACGGCACGCCGCACACCGGCGACCCCGAGCGGATGCTCGACGACATGGACCTCGACGGCATCGACGCGCAGGTGATGCACCCGAACCGCTCCCTGTTCGCGCTCTACAGCGACGACCACGAGCTCTCGATCGCACACGCACGCGTGTACAACGACTACGTCGTCGAGCGCTACACGCCGTACCTCGACCGCATCGCGCCGACCGCGCCGATCCCGCTCACCGATATCGACGACGCGGTCGCGGAGATCGAGCGCGTCGCGGGCTCGGGGTTCCGCGCCATCCTGCTGCCTGCGAACGCGCCACTTCCGTTGTACGCCGCCGACCTCGACCCGGTCTGGGCCGCGGCACGCGCGAACGGCACGCACGTGTTCTTCCACTGCGCGACCGGCGGCGTGAAGATGGGCGAAGCCGAGTCGCCGGTGCTGCGCCAGGTGCGCTCGATGGCCGACGAGCTGAACCACCCGATGGACAGCCGGATCGCGTCGAAGCGGATGATGGCGCAGTGCGTCTACAACACGATCAACCCGCAGCAGATCGTCGTCGAGCTGCTCGCGGGCGGCGTGCCCGAGCGCTACCCCGAGCTGCACTTCGGGCTCATCGAGTTCAACGCGCACTGGCTCGCGTCGCTCGTCGGCGCGATCGAGAAGGCGTGGACGACGGGCGTCGGGCAGGATGCCGACTGGTGGCTCGGCTACTGGGACGACTCGCGCGGCGCCGGCGACCAGCCGCAGATGGCGCGCATGTTCGACGTCAATGAGAAGTGGCCACACCCGCTGCGACCCGCCGAGTACGTGCAGCGCCAGTTCCACGTGTCGTTCCAGGACGATCCGATCGCAGTCGCGTGCCGGCACGTCACCGGTGTGTCGACGATCGTGTGGGGCTCCGACTACCCGCACGCCGAAGGCACGTTCCGCGGTTCGCAAGCGCTGATCGCACAGCAGTTCGCGGGCGTCTCCGACGAAGACCGCGCCGCGATGCTCGGCGGGACGCTCGGCGATCTGCTCGGGCTCGAACACTGAGCGAGCTCCGTTTCGACGGGCGCGTCGCGATCGTCACCGGCGCGGGACGCGGCATCGGCCGCGCGCACGCATGCCTGCTCGGCGCGCGCGGCGCGCGCGTCGTGGTGAACGATCTCGGCGGATCGATCCAAGGCGACGGTGCGGACGCGCAGCCCGCGGCGGTGGTTGCGGCGGAGATCGTCGCGGCCGGCGGTGAGGCGATCGCCGACGCGCACGATGTCTCGACGGCTGAGGGCGCGCAGGCTTTAGCCGAGGGCGCGATCGCGCAGTTCGGGCGCGTCGACGCGCTCGTCAACAACGCGGGAATCGTGCGCTGGGCCGGGTTCCCGGATGTCGACGACGACAACCTCGCGCGCCACCTCGCGGTGCACGTGTTCGGCGCGTTCCACACGACGCGCGCGGTGTGGCCCCACATGGTCGAGCGGGGCTCCGGGCGGATCGTGATGACGACGTCGACGGGCATCCTCGGCCTGCCGAACAACGTCTCGTACGCGACGGCGAAGGCGGCCGTGATCGGGATGACGCGCAGCCTCGCGACCGCGGCCGCGCCGCACCGCATCGCCGTCAACGCGATCGCGCCGGCCGCGTTCACGCGCATGGCCGGACCGGAGCCACCGAATGCGGACGCGATGGCGCCCGAGCTCGTCGCGCCGATGGCCGCGTTCCTCGCGCACGAGGCGTGTCCGGTGAACGGCGAGGTCTACGTCGCGGGCTTCGGCCGCTTCGCGCGTCTGTTCCTCGCCTCGACGGCGGGCGCACTGATCGAGCGGCCGACCATCGAGGGTGTCGCGCAGCAGTGGGATGCGATCAACGACGAGCGCGGCTACACGGTCCCCGACGATCTCATGGAATGGTCGACGGGATTCACCGCGCACCTGCGTGCCCACTGACGTGGACTTCTCCCTCACCGAACGCGAGCACGACCTCGTCGACCTGTGCCGCGACTTCGCGCAACGAGAGATCGCCACCCGCGCGCCGCGGGCGTGGGACGACGCGCGCTGCCCCACCGACCTCCTGCGCGAGATGGGCGCGCTCGGGTTGCTCGGCATGCTCGTGCCCGAGGAGTGGGGCGGCATCGGCATGTCGACGGTCGGGTTCGTCGCCGCGATGGAGCAGATCGGGCACGCCGACCAGTCGGTCGCGGCAGCGTGGCAGGCCCACGCGACGATCGGTTCGCTGCCGCTCCTGCTGTTCGGCACCGACGTGCAACGCGAGCGCTGGCTCCGTCCGCTCGCGGAGGGCCGCACACTCGGCGCGTTCGGTCTGACCGAGCCCGACGCGGGATCCGACGCGCGCGGTATCCGCACGCACGCCGAGCGGCGCGACGGCGGCTGGGTGATCAACGGGCGCAAGACGTTCATCTCGAACGCGGGGACCGACATGTCGTTCGGCGTGACCTTGCTCGCGCGCACCGGCGACGACGGCGGGTACGCGAGCTTCGTCGTCGAGAAGGACACGCCCGGCTTCACGATGGGGCCGAAGCTGCGCGGGATCGGCTGGCGCGGGCTCGACACGCGCGAGCTCGCCTTCGACGACGTGTGGGTTCCCGACGACCACCTGCTCGGCGATCCCGCGATGGGGCTGAACCAATTCCTGCGCACGCTCGAGGTGGGCCGCATCTCGATCGCGGCGCTGTCGCTGAGTCTGACGCAGGCGGTGCTCGACCTCGCCCTCGACTATGCGAAGCAGCGCGAGCAGTTCGGCCAGCCGATCGCGTCGTTCCAGGCGATCCAGTTCAAGCTCGCCGACATCGCGACCGAGCTCGAGGCCGCGCGGTGGCTCACGTACCGCGCGGCCTCATTGCGCGACGCGGACGAGCCGTTCCGCAAGGAAGCCGCGATGGCGAAGCTCAAAGCGAGCCGCGTCGCGACGTGGGCCGCGTCGGAGGCCGTGCAGATCCACGGCGGCGTCGGCTACATGCTCGACTCCCCCGTCGCCCGCTTCTACTGCGACTCGAAGGTGCTCGAGATCGGCGAGGGCACCAACGAGATCCAGCACCTCGTCATCGCCCGCGCACTTGGGTGCTAGCACACCGTCGGTCGTTCGCTACGGCTGGATACGGCCGATGGCGTCTGTCCCGTCGTTCGTGAACCAGATGCCCCCATCCGATCCCGCCGCAATCCCTTCGAGACCGCTGATTCGGTGATCGGTGTAGGAGCTGACGGCACCAGCCGTCGTGATTCTCCCGATCGACCAATTTCCAAAGCTCGTGAACCAGAGCGCGCCGTCAGGTCCGGCTGTGATCGCGGTCGGATAGTCGATTGTCGGAGCAGTGAACTGAGTGATGGTGCCGTCCGTTGTGATGCGACCAATGGAATTGTTCTGTGAATTCGCGAACCACAACGCTCCGTCGCTGCCGGCCGTGATCGAATCCGGAAAGCTGATGGAGGGCGAGGTATAGAGGGTAATCTGCCCACTGGTCGAGATTCGGCCGATCTCGTTGTCTCCACACATCGTCGTGAACCACAACGCGTTGTCTGGACCATTGACGATCGCATATGGGCACGGAATGTCCCCGCCGCCGTAAAAGGTGAATTGTCCATCGGCGGTCACTCGTCCTATCGAACCGTTCTGGGTGAACCACATGGCACCATCTGGGCCGAGCGTAATGCCTTCCGGATATTCGACATTCGGGTCTGAGTACTCGGTGATCACACCCTGCGTTGTTACGTGTCCGATCGCGCTAGGAAAGTCGGTGAACCACTCCGTACCATCGGGACCCGGGGCAACGGCTTCCGCCAGGCAGGAGTCCGGGCACGGATAGCGACTCACCTTTCCAGAAGTGGTAATTCGCCCAAGCGAGTGATTCACATAACTATCGCTCGTGAACCACAACGATCCATCGGGACCGCTCGCGATTTGATAGGGATTGCTTATCCCGGAGGTTGTCCCGCGCGTGAAGACGCCCGACGTCGTCAGTCGTCCGATCACATGGTTGTACTGCTTTCCGTTCGTAAACCAGAGCGCTCGGTCTGCTCCGACCGCGATGCCGTACGGCGAGTGAACGCTGGAACCTCGAAAGGCAGCCACAGCCGATGTCGTCGAGACCCGACCGATGGAATCCCGCTTGCGGTCAGCCCCGTTGGTGAACCACATTCCTCCGTCTGGTCCGGCAACGATCGAAGTCGGGGAGGCAATTGTCCGGCCTTTGTAGTTGGTGATAACGCCAGCAGTGGTAATCCGGCCGATCGAGTTGCCGGATCGGTTCGTGAACCACAATGCATGGTGCTGACCGGCGGCAATGCCAAATGGGCCGTCGATGGTCGGACTCGTGTAGTTCGTGACTCTGCCGATGGTCGTGAGTCGACCGATTGAATTGTTGGACTGGGTGAACCACAGGGCACCGTCTGGACCGGCAGCAATTTCTACAGGAGCGACAATTGTCGGATCGGTGAGGTTGCTCACCTTTCCAGACGTCGTGATTCGTCCGATCGAGTTGTTACCGCGATTTGTGAACCACAGCGCCCCGTCGGAGCCGAGGGCGATGCCGAACGGTGCGCTGATGCTCGGATCGGTGTAATTCGAAATGTGGCCGGACGTATCGATTCTGCCGATCGAGTCGTTGCCGTAATTCGCGAACCACATCGCTCCGTCGCGACCGGCGACGATTCCGTAGGGATCGTCCACCGTGACATCCGAGTACGTGGTCACATGGTGGTCGGCCGTGATCCTGCCTATTGCATTGGTATTGGTGAACCACAGCGCGCCGTCAGGACCCAGACTGATCATGCGCCCGTCGATGCCTGCGTAGATGTTGATGGACCCGGCTGCCGCGGCGCCTGCACCTGTCCCCCGCGATACGGCACCAGCTTGCGTCGGCACGCCTGCGATCGCGCAGACCGCGCCCAGCGCGACAACCCAGGCGACGACACCTCGACGCCTACGGAGGGACCGGCGAGCTATCCCGACTCGATCAGCTTCGCAAGCGAGCATCGCTGCACCCCTTTGGCTGAACGCGCCGCTCCGGCTCAGGACCCTTTCCAGTCCGCATGGTGCGGCCGGCGAAGGACAATGCTCACTCGACCCGTCGCCGGGCGCGGGCGCTTTGCGGACGGGCACTCCGAAAGCGACCCTATCCGCGTCGGTTGCGTGCGTCAGGCCCGTCGGCCGGTACCCGGGGTGTGGGCGCGCGGGTCGTCGCACCCGGCCACGCAGCGTTGCGACTCGCACATTGAGCGACGGTGCAGAACGCGTACTGCACGGGTTCGAATGACGCGCAGCACTGAGTGATGTCGACCCTTCATCGCGAGCGATCAGATTCGCGCGAGGCGGCGGATCGTGGTCTCGATGTCGGTCCGATCGGGCAGCCAGGCGCGTTCGAGGTCGGGCGCGTAGGGCGGCGGCGTCGCGAACGCGCCGACGCGTTCGATCGGCGCGTCGAGGTCGAAGAACGCCTCGCGCGCGACCGTGGCCGCGATCTCGGCACCGATGCCGAACGGCACGACGGCCTCGTGCGCGATCAGCAGCCGGCTCGTCTTGCGCACCGACTCGAGCACGGTCGCGAAATCGAGCGGCGCGACGGTCCGGAGATCGATCACCTCGACGGAGATCCCGTCGCTTGCGACTGCTTCCGCGGCCGCGAGCGCTTCGTGCACCATGCGCGACACCGACACGACCGTCACGTCGGTCCCGACGCGCGCCACACCTGCCTTGCCGATCGGCACGAGATGGTCGGCCGGCGGTTGCGGGCCTTTCATCCCATAGAGCAGACGGTTCTCGATGAACACGACCGGGTTCGGATCGCGAATCGCGGCGCGCAGCAGCCCGTACGTGTCGGCGGGGGTCGACGGCATCACGACGGTGAGCCCGGGAATGTGCGCGAGCAACGCTTCGAGGCTCTGCGAATGCTGGCTCCCCGACGATCGACCGGCGCCGAACTGCGTGCGCACCGTCAAGCCCATCGGCGCGGCGCCCCCGGTCATGAACGGCAGCTTCGCGGCCTGGTTCAGCAGCTGGTCGAGGCACACGCCGACGAAGTCGAGGTACATCACCTCCACGACCGGGCGCAGACCGGCCATCGCCGCGCCGACGCCGAGCCCGACGATCGCGGTCTCGGAGATCGGCGTGTCGCGCACCCGGTCGCCGAAGCGATCGCGCAGCCCACGCGTCAGGCCGAACACGTTGCCGCCCTCGCCGATGTCGATGCCGGCGAGCGCGACGCGATCGTCGGTCTCGAGCTCGTGTTCGAGCGCGCTCCGGATCGCGTCCATCGTGCGGAACTCCGGCGCGTCGTGCGGGAGCGGCCGCGGCTCGGGAATCAACGGGCGCGCACGGACCACGTAGTCGTGAACCGACGCGGGATCCGGATGCGCGCAGACCCGCGCGGTCGCGACCGCCGCATCCAACTCGCGCGCGACATCAGCCGTGAGCGCCAGCACCGCCTCGGGATCGAGTCGCGCGCCGTGCACGACGAGTGGATCGCGCGCGTCCCATTCCCGCCGTTCCGCGTCGGAGCGATAGCGCTGCGGATCGCCTTCGTAGTGACCGTGGTGCCGGTACGTTGTCGCCTCGACGATCACCGGTCCTTCCCCTCGACGCACGCGTGCGACGACCTCTTCCATCACGGCCACGGTCGCGATCACGTCGTTGCCGTCGACCGCGACGAAGTCGACGCCGTAGCCGCGCGCGCGCGCTTCGAGCGTCGCCACGTGCTGTGTCGCCGCGGGTGAGAACTCCGCGTAGCCGTTGTTCTCGCAGAAGAACACGACCGGCAACCGCCACACCGCCGCGAGGTTCACGGCCTCGTGGAACGCGCCGGCCGCGACCGCGCCGTCGCCGAAGAACGCGACCGCGATCGCATCGGACCCGCGCAGGGTCGCGGCCCACGCCGCGCCGACCGCGATCGGCAGCCCCGCGGCGACGATCCCGTTCGCGCCGTAGATGCCGAGCGCCGGATCCGCGATGTGCATCGAACCGCCGCGGCCACGGTTCGTCCCCCGCTCGCGCGCCATCAGCTCCGCGAACATCGGCTCGGGTTCGAGACCCTTCGCGAGGCAGTGGCCGTGACCCCGGTGCGTCGACGTGATCACGTCGTCCGTACGAAGTGGCGAGCACGCGCCGACGGCCGCGGCCTCCTGCCCGATCGAGAGGTGCACGAAGCCGGGCACCTCGCCGTCCCGGTACAGCGTGGCGACGCGTTCCTCGAAGCCGCGGATCAGCAGCATCCTCCGGTGCATCTCGAGGAGCTCGGCCGGTGCGAACACGAACCCGGTATTGTACTGGTCGGTCCACTTTGGCGCGCCATGGGCACAGGACGATGACGACGCAGATCGAGATCCCCGATTCCTTCCCACGCGGCGGCGACGTCAGAGGCAAGCGCGTCGTCGTCACCGGCGCGAGCCGCGGCCTCGGCCGCCTGCTCGCACACGCGTTCGCGCGCGCCGGCGCACTGCTCACGCTCGTCGCGCGCACCGAACGTGATCTCAAGGCCGTGGCCGACGAGCTCGACGGGCCGGCGCTCGTGTGTGCGGGCGACGTCACCGACGCCGACTTCAACGCCTCGGTGGCGAGCGCGACCGTCGCCGAGTGGGGCGGGCTCGACGTCTGGATCTGCAACGCCGGCATCTCGCCCGTCGTCGGCGGGCCCCTCGACATCGATCCCGCAGTGTGGTGCGCCGTGCTCGACGTGAACCTCACCGGCTCGTTCCTCGGTGCACGCGCCGCGGCACGCGTCATGAAGCCCGGCGGTCGCATCCTCTTCACCGGCTCGGTGCTCGGCGAGCGGCCGCGCGCCGGATTGAGCGCGTACAGCGCGTCGAAGGCCGGCCTCGTCGGGCTCGCGAAGGGCCTCGCGCTCGACCTCGCGCCCGCGGGCATCACGGTGAACGTCGTTGCGCCGGGTTGGTTCGACTCGCCCCTCGCCGAGGGCTGGATGCAGAACCCCGCGCTCGCGGCCGAGATCGTCGATCACACGCCCCAGCGCCGTTGGGGCCGCAACACCGACCTCGCCGGCGCGTACCAATTCCTTGCGTCGGATGCCGCGGCCTTCGTCACCGGCAGCGTGCTCAATGTCGACGGCGGCTACCTCCTCGCGTGAGCACTCGACGGGTCGTCGCCATCACAGGCGGGGGCGGCTCGCTCGGCGCCGCGTTGAGCGCGCGCTTCGCGGGCGAGGCGAACACCGATGTCGTGCTCAGCGACGTCGACGAGGGCGCGCTCGCCGCGACGGTCGCCGGGTTGCCCACGACACGCGGCGCGCTCGAGACCGTGCTCGCCGACGTCGGCGATTTCGACGCGGTCGAAGCGGTCGTTCGGCGGGCGGTCGACACCTTCGGCCGGCTCGACGTGATGATCAGCAACGCGGGCGTGCTGTCGCCGAGCGGCCGCATCCACAATCTCGCGAGCGACGACTGGGACCGCGCGTTCCGCGTGAACGTGATGGGCGCGGTGAACGCGATCCGCGCCGCGGTACCCGTGATGCGCGGGCAGCACGAGGGATCCATCGTGCTCACGGCGTCGGTTTCGGGTCTGACCGCGTGGTCGCACGCGGCGCCCTACTGCGTCACCAAAGCCGGCGTGATCGAGCTCGCCAAGGTCGCGGCCGTCGAGTACGCGCGCGACGGCGTCCGCGTGAACTGCGTGTGTCCGGGCACGTTTCGTTCCGGAATCCACGCCGGACTCGCCGACGACGCGCTCGACGCGATCGCGGCCCGTCATCCCCTCGGACTCGGAACGCCTGCGGATCTCGTCGGCGCGTACTCCTACCTCGCGAGCGACGCCGCGCGCTGGACTACCGGCGCGGCGCTGATCGTCGACGGGGGGTACGCGGCGCCGTAGCGCCGTCGTTCGTGATCCCGCGAATGAACAGATCCGCGAATGGCTTGGCGACATCGCGCGCCGAGAGCCGGCCGCCCGGCTTCAGCCACAGATACGTGTAGTTGTGCATGCCGAGCCACGCGAGCGCGGTGAGGCGCACGTCGACGGCACGGAACTCGCCGGCCTTGATGCCGGCACGCAGGATCTTCTCGACCCGCCGCTCGTATTCGCGCCGGCGCACGCGGAACTGCTCGGCGCG
>DATBAK010000055.1 GCA_036271555.1 Acidimicrobiia bacterium | reverse complement strand
TCGATGAGGCGCGCGACGTTCGGTGCCTCGCCCGACGCGGCCATCGCGTAGAGCACGTTCGGGTTCGAGCCGTCGAACAGGAAGCCGACGACGTGACGCGGCCGACCGCCCGAGAGGTCGAGGACATCGGCGCGCACTTCGCCGTCCTGACGGTTGAGGTAGCGGCCGTCGGCGTGGGGCGCGCAGCCGAGCAGCTCCGCGACGGTGGGGGCGACGTCGACGAGGCGCGCCGCGCGCGGCACGACCCCGAGCTGCGCGACGCCCTTGCCGGCGAGGACCCACGGCGCGCGCGCCTGCACGACACCCAGCGAGCCGTGCTCACCGATGTGGCCGCCCTGGTCCTCCCAGTTGTGGCTCGCGGAGTGGAGGACGCAGAGGTCGGGCGCGGCCGGCGCGTCGAAGAGCTGCACGATCTGCTCGTACGCGTTCGGGTACGCGTTGTCGCGCCGGTGCGGGTGCTGATGGGCGAGCTCGGCCTCGAGCGGGCTGTACGCGTCGGTCGCCTGGTGGGCGATCGGGTTGGCGCCGACCTCCTCGAGCAGGTGCACCGTGCCGGCGTCGGTCGTGAACCGGACGCGGCCGTCGGCGCTGAGCGCCTCGTAGGCGCCGTCGCGGCGGGTGAGCACCATGTCGACGATCGGCTCGAGACCGGGGTCGAGGAGCACGTCGAGCGCGGCCTCGGCGAGCGCCCGGTGCTCGTCGGCGATCTCGTGCGGCACGGGCACCCGAAGATCGGTGGCAGGGTTCATGCCGCCGAGGGTAGGTCCGGTGGACTCGCAGGTGCAGCCGGGCCGAAGCGCTGCGAGACACGAGGTCAACGGGGGCGGCGCAGCCGGAGCCGATCGTGGACACCGGCCCCGATTGCCGGGGCGCGGCACGCTCACCTAGACTCATCCGTCGCGCTCGGCGCCCTCTGTGCTCCACGGCGCCGGCCCCTCTCCGGATCGACCAGCAGGAACTTCTGTGCCCACGTACACGCCCAAACGCAGCGAGATCGACCGCAAGTGGCACGTCATCGACGCCGACGGCGCGGTGCTCGGCCGGTTGGCCACCGAGCTCGCGACGCTGCTCCGCGGCAAGCACAAGCCGACGTTCACGCCGCACATGGACAGCGGCGACTTCGTGATCGTCGTGAACGCGTCGAAGCTGGCGATCTCGCCCCGCAAGGGCTCCGACAAGCTGTACCACCGCCACACCGGCTACCCCGGCGGCATCCGCACCCGCAGCCTCGACCAGATGATGGCGCAGCGACCCGAAGAGGTCGTGCGGCTCGCCGTGAAGCGGATGCTCCCGAAGGGCCCCCTCGGCCGCAAGATGCTGAAGAAGCTCAAGATCCACGCCGGCCCGACCCACCCCCACGCAGCGCAGCAGCCCACGGCTCGCGCGCTGCCCGCCCGGGCCATCGCGCGCCCGAGCTCCTGATCCGCTCTCGTTCCGAAGGACGGCTGCGTTGCCCAAGCCCCTGATCCAAACGACCGGCCGGCGCAAGAACGCGATCGCGCGTGTGCGGCTGCGCCCGGGCACCGGCGTGATCACGGTCAACGGTCGCAAGTTCGAGCAGTACTTCCCGATCCTCACGCACCAGGTCGTCGCGAAGGAGCCGCTGCGGCTCACACAGACCGAAGAGGTCTACGACGTCGACGCGACGCTCGGCGGCGGTGGTGTGAGCGGGCAGGCGGGCGCGATCCGTCTCGGCATCGCCCGTGCGCTCGTGGCGCTCGACCCCGAGACGCGCGCCGCGCTGAAGAAGGCGGGCCTGCTCACGCGTGACGCGCGCGAGAAGGAGCGGCGCAAGTACGGGCTCAAGAAGGCCCGCAAGGCGCCGCAGTACTCGAAGCGCTAGCGCGCGGCGAACGGTCGCGGCGCGGCCATGCTGCAGTTCGGCACCGACGGCATTCGCGGCGACGCGGACGCCGACCTCACCTCCGACCTCGTGGTCGCGCTCGGACGCGCCGCTGCGGTCGTGCTCGGGACCGACCGACCGTTCGTCGTCGGCCGCGACACTCGGCGGTCCGGGCCGCGCCTGCGTGACGATCTCGCCGCGGGGTTGCACGCCGAGGGCGCGGTGCTGCGCGACGCCGGGATCGTGCCGACGCCCGCGGTCGCGTTCCTGGCCGCGGTCGACGGGCTTCCCGCGCTGATGATCTCGGCGAGCCACAACCCGTGGACCGACAACGGCATCAAGCTGTTCGCGCCCGGCGGCCGCAAGCTCGACGACGCGCTCGAGCGCCGCGTGGAGGACGAGCTGCGCGCGCGGGTCGGCGCGGTGGCGGCGCGTGCGTGGGCCGAGCCGGACGGCGCGATCTCCCACGAACCGTACGTGCAGCACCTCGTCCGCACGATCGAAGGCCGGCGACTCGACGGGCTGCGGGTCGTCGTCGACGGCGCGAACGGCGCGGCGTCGGAGCTCGGCCCGGAGGTGTTGCGCGCGCTCGGCGCCGAGGTGGTCGTGATCCACGCGGCGCCCGACGGCACGAACATCAACGCCGGTTGCGGGTCGACCGCGCCCGGCGACCTCCAGGCCGCGGTCGTTGCCGAGCACGCCGACGCCGGACTCGCGTTCGACGGCGACGCCGACCGCGTGCTCGCGGTCGACGAACGCGGCGCGCTCGTCGACGGCGATCAGATCATGGTGATCGTCGCGCTCGACCTGCACGCACGCGGGCGCCTGCGCAACGACGCGATCGCGGTGACCGTGCTGTCGAACCTCGGGCTGCGGAACGCGCTCGCGGCCGCGGGCGTGAGTGTCGTCGAGACGCCGGTCGGCGACCGGCACGTGTTCGCGGCGATGGAGGCCGGAGACCTGCTGCTCGGGGGTGAGCAGTCGGGCCACGTGATCTTCCGCGAGCTCGCGACCACGGGCGACGGGATCCTCACCGGGCTCCAGCTGCTCGACAGCATGGCTCGCTCCGGTCGACGGATGTCGGAGCTCGCGGCCCAGATGACGCGTGTGCCGCAGCTGCTCGAAGGGGTCCGGGTCGCCGCGAAGCCCGACCTCGCGGCGGCGCCCGGACTCGCGGCCGAGGTCGAGGCCGTCGAGGCCGCGCTCGGCGCCGAGGGCCGGGTGCTCGTGCGGGCGTCGGGCACCGAACCGCTGATCCGGATCATGGTCGAGGCGCCGACCGAGGCCGCGGCCCGCGGGGCGCTGGCTCGGCTGCGGGCGGCCACGGAGAAGGAGTTCGGAGCCTCGGGGGGCGGCCGATAAGAGCTCGGGGGAGGAATCCGGCCCCCGCGTAGACTTTCCCGTCCCGCCGTCCGAGTTCAGCGCGGAGCCCCCATGTGCGGAATCATCGCCGTCCTGCGTCGCCGTTCGACCGGTGACGCGCCCGACCTCGGCGCGCTGGAGTCGGGCCTCGGAGCGATGGCCGCCCGGCTCGAGGCGATCGCCGGCGCCGCCGACCCCGTCGCGGCCGCGATCGACGCCGCGTCGGGACTCGAGGCGGTCGACCGGGCGCTGAGCGGGATCCCCGCGCTCGGTGCGCTGCTGCACGACCGGCTCGCGCTCGCGTCGCTCGAACACCGCGCCGACGAGCTCGCGCGCACGCTCACGCGCGTCGACGGCGAGGTCGAGGCGGTGCTCGCGTCCGGCGTGGTCGACGATGTCGAGGCGCTCAACGCCGCGCTCGTGCGGGCGAAGGACGCGCTGTGGGCGATCCGGCGCGACCGCCTTCGTTCGGCACGCGCGGTCGACGACCTCGCGGCCGGCGACACCGCGCTCGCCGCGATGGAGACGTACTCGTCGATTCAGATCGCGTTGAGCGCGCTCGACCGGCTCGAGGTCCGTGGTCGCGATTCCGCGGGGCTCAGCGTGATCGTCGACGGTCACGAGCTCGACCTCGACGACCCGACCGTCGCGCGGCTCGCCGGCGACCGGCGCGACCCGCTCTTCACGAACGGCGCGGTGCAGGTGTCGCGCTCCGGCCGGCTCGTGTTCGTGTACAAGGTCGCGGCGGAGATCGGCGAGCTCGGTGACAACACCGCGGCGCTGCGGGCCGCGATCCGCGCCGACGAGCTGTTGCGGCTCGCGCTGCGCGCGCCCGATGCGCACGCGACCGTGCTCGGGCACACGCGGTGGGCGAGTGTCGGCATCATCTCCGAGCCCAACGCGCACCCGGTCGACAGCGCCGAGGTCGGGCGCGCCGACCAACCGTTCGTCGTCGCCGCGTTGAACGGCGACATCGACAACCACGCGGACCTGCGCGCGCTCGAGTCGCTCACCGCGCCCTCCGAGATCACCACCGACGCAAAGGTCATCCCGACGCTCGTCGCCCGCAAGATCGACGCCGGCACCGCTTCGACCGAGGCGTTCCGCGCGTCGGTGGCGTCGTTCGAGGGCTCCGTCGCGATCGCCGCGGCCGTCGCCGACGATCCCGATCGCGTCTTCGTCGCGCTGCGCGGCAGCGGGCAGGCGCTCTACGTCGGCTGTGCCGACGACGTGTACGTGGTCGCGAGCGAGCCCTACGGGCTCGTCGAGGTCGCGCCGTCCTATCTGCGGCTCGACGGCGAGTCGATGCGCGAGGTCGGCAACCCTGCGAGTCAGGGTCAGATCGTCGTGCTCGACGCGCGTGGCGCCGGTGATCCCGACGCGGTGACGCGTCGCTGCTACGACGGCACCGAGCTGCCGGTCCGCGCCGACGAGTGGGTGCGCGCCGCGATCACGACGCGCGACATCGACCGGGGCGACGCACCGCACTTCTTGCTCAAGGAGATCACGGAGGCGCCGGAGTCGTTCCGCAAGACGCTGCGCGGCAAGCTCGTCGAGCGCGACGGCCTCCTCGACGTGCGCCTGCCGCCCGCAGTGCTGCCCGACGAGCTCGTGGCGCGGCTGCGCGATCGCCGCATCCGCCGTGTCGTCGTGATCGGCCAGGGCACGGCCGCGATCGCGGGTCAGAGCCTCGTGATGCTGCTCCGCAAGCTGCTGCCCGCGGGGCAGCTCGAAGTGGAGGCCGCGCTCGCGACCGAGTTCTCGGGCTTCGGGCTCCGCGACGAGATGAGCGACACGCTCGTGGTCGCGATCAGCCAGAGCGGCACGACGACGGACACGAACCGCACCGTCGACCTCGCGCGCGCTCGCGGCGCGTCCGTCGTCGCGATCGTCAACCGTCGCCAGAGCGACCTCGTCGACAAGAGCGACGGCGTGCTCTACACGTCCGACGGTCGCGACGTCGAGATGTCGGTCGCGTCGACGAAGGCGTTCTACGCGCAGATCGCCGCGGGCTGCCTGCTCGCGCCGCGCATCGCCGAGGAAGTCGCGCCGGGTGTCCTTGCGGCGCCCGACACCCAGTCGCTGCTCGCGGGTCTGCGCGACGTTCCGGCCGCGATGCGGGAAGTCGTCTCGCGTCGACCCGCGATCGCCGCGGCCGCGCATCGCCACGCGCCCTACCGGCGCTCGTGGGCGCTCGTCGGCAACGGCGTGAACCGCATCGCCGCGCAGGAGCTGCGGATCAAGCTCTCGGAGCTCTGCTACAAGTCGATCGCCTGTGACGCGACCGAGGACAAGAAGCACATCGACCTCTCGGCCGAGCCGCTGATCCTCGTGTGCGCGGCCGGGCTCACGGGCTCGAACGCCGACGATGTCGGCAAGGAGCTCGCGATCTACCGCGCGCACAAGGCCGCGGCCGTCGCGATCGCAACCGACGGCGAGACGCGCTTGCTCTCCGCGATCGAGACGGTGTTCGTGCCCGCGGTGCACCCGACGCTCGCGTTCGTGGCCGCCGCGATGGCCGGCCATCTCTTCGGGTACGAAGCCGCGCTCGCGATCGACGAGACGTCGCACCCGCTGCGCGAGGCGCGCGCGCTCATCGAGGCGCTGCTCGCACGGCACGTCGGCGAGGACGACCTCCTCGCGGAGCTGTCGGAAGGGTTGCAGCCGCTCGCGGCGCGCTTCTTCGAAGGTCTGCGCTCGGGCGTGTACGACGGCCAGCTCGACGCGGGACTCGCAGTGCGGCTCGGCGCGCTGCTGCGTTACGGCACCGGCGTCGTGCCCCTCGATTCCTTCCAGCTCGAGTTCGGCAAGGTCGGCACGCCCAGCACGCTGGTGGAGGACCTCACCGCCGGTCTGACCGCGGTCATCGAGCAGCTCACGCGACCAATCGACGCGATCAAGCACCAGGCAAAGACGGTCACGGTCGGCATCTCCCGCTCCGACGAGACATTGCTCCGTGTGCCGCTCGTGCAATCGGTGCTCGCCGCGGGCGCGGCGCGCGACAACCTGTCGTACCGCGCCATCCGCACGCTCGTCGCGCTCGACCCTGCGGTCTCGACCGTCCTCGGTTACACGCGCTACCGCATCGAAGGCGACGAGACGCGCGACGACCACATGACGATCCACGTCGTCGACAAGGGCGGTATCGCGGCGGCGATCCCGTCGCGGACCGACTCGTTCGCGATCTTGCGGGGCACGAAGCACCGCGCGGTGAGCGAACGGGAGGTCACGGTCGCGCGGGGCCGCGCCGACGGTCGTACCTTCGTGCTCGTGCCCGAGGTGAAGGGCTACCAGGTGACCGGGCTCACGCTCGTGCACGTCGCGCTGCACGAGCGCGTGTCGTTCGAGGTCGCGCGCCAGGTGCTGCGCGGGTACCGCAACCGCTACGCCGCGCTCGAGGACCAGGTGACGGAGACCGAGCCGACGTTCCGCGACGAGCTGCTCGCGGAGCTCGACCTCACCGATCTGCTCACCGAGCCGGTCGCCGCGCTGTCCGAGCACTGGCGCAGCTGAGCCGCGTGCGGCTCGTCGTCACGCCCGAAGAGATGGGGGCGCTCGACCGGAGCGCCATCGCGGCGGGCACGCCCGAGTCGGTTCTGGTCGAGCGCGCCGGTGCGGCGGTTGCGTGGCGGGCGCGGCAGATGCTCGGCGGCACGTACGGGCGCCGCGTCGTGATCGCGTGCGGGAAGGGCAACAACGGCGCCGACGGTCGCGTCGCCGCGCGTGTGCTGCGACGTTGGGGCGCGCGCGTGGCGGAGATCGACGTCGTCGCCGGCGTCGACCGCGAACGGGCCGCCCGAGAGGTCGCGCGCGCCGATCTGTTCGTCGACGCGATGTTCGGCACGGGTTTTCGGGGTGCGCTCGACGGTGATCCCGCGTGGCTCGCGGAGCAAGCGACGCGTGTCGCGCGGGTGCTCGCGGTGGACATCCCGTCTGGGGTCGACGGTGCGTCCGGCGCGGTGCGCGGCGCGGTCGTGCGCGCCGACGCGACCGTGACCTTCGCGTACCTCAAGCCCGGGTTGCTCTTCGAGCCCGGTCGCACGCACGCGGGGGCGGTCGATGTCGCCGACATCGGTATCCGCGCCGACGACCCGCACGCCGCGATCGCGACGGTCACGACCGCCGACGACGCGCGTCGCGCGATCGGCACGCGCGCGCCCGAGGAGCACAAGTGGCGCGCGGCGGTGCTCGTCGTCGGCGGATCGAGCGGGATGATCGGCGCGCCGTCGATGACCGCGCGCGCGGCGTTGCGCACGGGATCGGGCATGGTCGTCGCCGCGGTTCCGGGACACGAAGCCGCGGCGCGCGTCGGTGGTGGCGAGGTCGTCGCGCGCGCGATGCCGGCGACGAAGTCGGGCGCGTTGAATCCGGACGCGGCCGAGGAGCTGTTGCACGGCGACATCGACCGGTTCAAGGCGGCCGCGATCGGTCCGGGCATCGGGCGCGCTCCGGAGACCGCGGCCGCGGTCGCGCGGCTCGTCGCCGAGGCGCCGATCCCGATCGTCGTCGACGCCGACGCGCTCACGATCCTCGCCGAGGATCCCGAGCCCTTGCGGTCGCGGCGCGCGCCGACCGTCGTCACGCCGCACGACGGTGAGTACGCGCGCCTCGCAGGTCACCCCGTCGGCGACGACCGGATCGCGGCCGCCTCGGAGCTCGCGCGCGACCTCGGCGTCGTGGTGCTGCTGAAGGGGCCGGCGACCGTGGTGGTCGATCCCGCCGGTGGTGTCGCGATCAACCCGACCGGCTCGCCCGCCCTCGCGACCGCAGGCACGGGCGACGTGCTCACCGGCATCGTCGCCGCGTTCCTCGCGCGCGGCGCGGCGCCGTTCGATGCCGCCGCCGCGGCCGCGTTCGTGCACGGGCGCGCCGCCGAGATCGCCGGGACGGCCCCCGGGCTCGTCGCTGGCGACCTGATCGACGCCCTACCTCCTACGCTGAGAGCGCTCACCGACCCCCGCGAGGACTGACCCATGCCCAGCACGACCCCGGTTCGCGACGTGATGACCGCGGACGTCGCGACCCTGCGGCCCGACCAGCCGGTCGCCGACGCGGCCGACGCGCTCGCCGCCGGCCGTTACGGCGCGATGCCGGTCGTCGACGGCGGCGGGAAGTTCGTCGGGCTGCTGCGCGACGAGGATCTCATCGCATCCGAGGCGCGCGTGCACGTGCCGACGTACCTGATGCTGCTCGGCACCTCGGTGCCGCTGCCCGGCAGCATGAAGCGCTTCGAGCACGAGCTGCACAAGGTCGCGGGCGCGACGGTCGCCGAGGTGATGGACGCGGACCCGCCGACGATCGGTCCCGCCGCGACGCTCGAGGACGTCGCGACGATGATGTACGAGCACGACGTCACCCACCTCCCCGTGCTCGACGACGGTCGCGTCGTCGGCATCGTCGCCCGCTCCGACATCGTGAAGTTCATCGCCAGAACGACGTAACCATGGTCGCACTCGCTCGGCGGCGGGATACCCGCCGCCGTCCCTTCGGTCCGCTCGCCGCTGCGTGTTTCTGGTCGCACTCGCTGCGGTCCGGGATGCCCGGCCCGCGGGCGCTCGCCGCTCCGCACGCGGGATGGGAGTGAACGCGTTGGCGTGGGGAACGAACGCGTGAGCCTCCTGCGGCCGGTGTGGGCGGAGGTCGATCTCGGCGCGTTGCGCGCCAACGTCGAGGAGCTGGCGCGGGTCGTGGCACCGGCGCGCGTGCTCGCGGTCGTGAAGGCCGACGGCTACGGCCATGGCGCGGTCGCCTCGGCGCGCGCGGCGATCGAGGCCGGCGCCGCGATGCTCGGTGTCGCGCTGGTGGAGGAAGGGCTCGAGCTGCGCCAGGCCGGGATCGCGGCGCCGATCCTCGTCCTCTCGGAACCGGTGCCGGCCGCCGCGGCCGCGGTCGTCGAGCACCGACTCACGCCCGCGGTCTACACGCACGCGGGAATCGAGGCGCTCGCGAAGGCCGTCGTCGCCGCCGACGCGAGCCCGCTGCCCGTGCACCTCAAGATCGACACCGGAATGCACCGCGTCGGCGCGTCGCCCGACGCCGCGGGCGCGCTCGCGGATCTCGTCGACGCGCATCGAGAGCTGCGCTTCGAAGGGCTCTGGACGCACCTCGCCGTCGCCGACGAGCCCGACAACCCCTATACGGGCGAGCAGCTCGCGCGCTTCGAGACCGTCCGCGCCGCGCTCGCGACCGCGGAGCACCGACCCGAGCTCGTGCACGCGGCGAACACTGCGGGTGCGCTCGCGTTCCCCGCGGCGCGCTACGACCTCGTGCGTCCGGGCATCGGCATCTACGGCATCCCGCCCGTCGCCGCGCTCGCGCCGATCGCCACGCTCGAGCCCGTGCTCGCGGTGAAGGCGCGCGTCGCGTTCGTGAAGCGGTTGCCGGCGGGCGCGGCGATCTCCTACGGGCTGCGTTACCGCACCGAGCGGGCGTCGACGATCGCCACGGTGCCGATCGGCTACGGCGACGGCGTTCCCCGGAACCTCGCGGAGGCGGGCGGTGAGGTGATCGTGAGCGGACGACGGCGCGCGATCGCGGGCACGGTCACGATGGACCAGCTGATGGTCGACGTCGGCGACGACGCGGTCGAGGTCGGCGAGGAGGTCGTGCTGCTCGGTCGTCAAGGTGACGAGTCGGTGACCGCGAGCGAGTGGGCGGCGCGGCTCGGCACGATCCCCTACGAGATCGTCTGCAACATCGGTCCGCGCGTGCCGCGGCGCGAGATCGGATGAGCAGCCCGGCGCCGACCGAAGGCGCCGACGGCGACCGCGCGATGGCGAACGGTCCGGATCGAGTGCCGGAGGTCACAGCCGCATGAGTACGGGGAAGCGCGCGGGCATCGCGGCCGGCGCGGTCGCGGGCGCGGCGGGACTCGCATTCGGGATCCCGCGCGTGGCCGCGAAGCGTTTGCGCAAGCGGCCCGAGGGCGACGCGTCGGAGGTGCTCACTGCGCCCATCTACGAATCGGCGACGCTGACGAGCCACGACGGCGGCACGATCCACGTCGTCACGGAGGGAACCGGCGCGCCGATCGTGCTCGCGCACGGTGTGCTGCTGTCGGTGCGCACGTGGGTCCGTCAGCTCCAGGCGCTGCCGCGCGAAGGGTTCCGCGTCGTCGCGTTCGACTCGCGCGGTCACGGCGATTCGAAGCTCGGCGACACCGGTCATTCGATCGACAACATCGGCGACGACCTGCGCACGGTGCTCGAGCAGCTCGACCTGCGCGACGCACTGCTCGTCGGTCACTCGATGGGTGGCATCGCGGTGCAGTCGTTCCTGCTCCGCCATCCGGAGGTCGCGGCCGAGCGCGTGAAGGGCGTGGTGCTGCTGTCGTCGCTCGCGCGCGTGCCGCTCTCGGGACCGCGCGCCGCGGGTCTGCGCACACTGCTCGAGAAGGCGGGCGAGCTCGCGCCCGACTCGGGAAGACTGTGGGCGGCGAAGAACCTCGGTTTCGTCGTCGCGCGCCTCGGGTTCGGCCGCCACCCGAAGCCCAGCCACGTCGAGCTCGTCCGCCGCATGCTGTCGGACTGCACGGTCGACACGCGCCGCGCCGCGCCGCGCGCGCTGCTCGGCCTCGACCTCAGCGCGCGGCTCCCCGAGGTGCACATCCCGACGCTCGTCATCAACGGCACCGCCGACATGCTCACGCCGCCTGCGGAGGCGCGCCGCATGGCCGAGCTCATCCCCGGTGCGCGGCTCGAGCTCGTCGAGGGCGGCGGCCACATGCTCATGCTCGAGCGGGCCGAGCTGGTCGACCGGCTCATCGCCGACTTCGCGCGTGAGATCGGCGCGGTCGCGGCCGCGGCGAGCTAGGAACGACCGGCATTGTTCGCCGGGCTGCGCGTCGGGCACTGGACTGGTGACGCAACCGGCGTCACCGTGATCGTCGCACCGTCGGGAACGGTCGGCTCGGGCGAGGTGCGCGGTGGTGCGCCCGCGACGCGCGAGCTCGCGTTGCTCGAACCGACGCGCACGGTCGCGCGCGTCGATGCGGTCGTGTTGACGGGGGGTTCCGCGTTCGGTCTGCGCGCGGCCGACGGCGTGATGCGGTTCCTCGCCGAGCGAGGGCAGGGCTTTCCGACCGCGGGTGGTCCGGTGCCGATCGTGCCGACCGCGGCGATCTTCGATCTCGTCGAGTCGGGTGGCGCGGTGCCGTCGGTCGACGACGGCTATGCGGCCGCGGTCGCCGCGTTGCGCGACGAACCGCTCGTGACCGGACGCGTGGGCGCGGGACGCGCCGCGACCATCGGCAAGTGGCGCGGTGCGGAGCACGCCGTTTCCGGCGGGTTCGGTGTCGCGCGCGTCACGACGCCGGACGGCGAGGTCGTCGCGTTCGCCGTCGTCAACGCGGTCGGCGACGTGCTCGGTCCCGACGGCGCGGTGCTCGCGGGAACGCGCGCGCCAATCGGCGAGGAGTTCGCCTCGCCGGTGTTCGGCGAGCCCGGCGCGAACACCACGCTCGTGGTCGTCGCGACCGACGCCGCGCTCGACAAGGTCGCCTGTCACCTCATGGCGCAGAGCGCGCACGACGGCCTGGCGCGCGCGTTGCGACCCGCACACACCCGGTTCGACGGCGACCTCGCGATCGCCCTCGCGACGGCGACCGCACCGCCGCCGACGGAGCCCGACGGACTGCTCGACCGCATCCGGATCGCCGCCTCCGACGTGACCGCGGACGCGATCCGCGCCGCCGTGGCGGCTGTGCCGGGCACCTCGTAACATCGCTCGTCGACCCGGCCAGTGAGCGCGAGCATGAACGCGGTTCCTAACCAGAATCGCTCCCTCCCATCACGCGTGCGGAGTGGCGAGCGACCCCGAAGGGGCGGCGGGTATCCCGCCGCCGAGCGAGCGCGACCATGAGCACGGTTCATCCTGCGCGCGCGGCCGGCGACACGCTGATCGAGGTCGCGGCGGTCGCGCACGACTGCACGCTCTGCCCGCTCGCGTCGACGCGCACGCAGGTCGTGTTCGGCGTGGGCGCGCCCGACGCGCGGCTCATGTTCGTCGGCGAGGGACCGGGCGAGCAGGAAGACCTGCAGGGCGAGCCGTTCGTCGGCCGCGCCGGCAAGCTGCTCACGCAGCTCATCGAGGGCATCGGTCTGACGCGTGCCGACGTCTACATCGCGAACGTCGTGAAGTGCCGGCCGCCCGGCAACCGCGACCCGCTGCCCGACGAGATCGCCGCGTGCAGCCCCTGGCTCGATCGCCAGCTCGCGCTCATCCGCCCCGAGGTGATCATGACGCTCGGGAACTTCGCGACGAAGCTGCTCCTCGACACGAAGGTCGGCATCACGAAGCTCCGCGGGCGCGAGTTCCCCTTCGCGCGCGCGGGCGTCGACGCGATCGTTGTGCCGACGCTGCACCCGTCCGCGGTGCTGCGCGGCGGCGGTGTGCCGCTCGCGGACACACGCGCCGACTTCGTCCGCGTGAAGCAGCGACTCGCCGAGCGCGCGTGATCGTTCGCACCACATCTGCAGAGCAGACGCGCGCGGTCGGAGCGGCGATCGCGACCTGCGTCCGCCCGGGAACGGCCGTGCTGCTCAGCGGCGATCTCGGCAGCGGCAAGACGACGATCGCGCAGGGGATCGCTGCGGGTCTCGGCGTGAAGGAACCGGTCGTGAGCCCGACGTTCGCGATCGTGCGGGAGTACGAGGGCGACGTGCGCGTCGCGCACGTCGACGTCTACCGGCTCGAGCGCATGCAGGAATTGCACGATCTCGGCTTCGAGGAGATCGTCGACGGCGATCGGGTCGTGCTGCTCGAATGGGCCGAGCTCGTGATGCCGGTCGTCGGCGCGGGGGGCGACCGCATCGTCGTCCGCCTGGGCGCCCCCGACGACGGCGACGACGACGACGTGCGCACGATCGACGTGCACGCGCCGCACGACCGCGCGCTCGACGAACGGCTGACGCTCGCGGTGAACGCGACCGATCTGCCGCGCCAGGCGCGCTGACGTGCTGCTGCTCGCGATCGACACGTCGACGCGGCGGGTCGGCGTCGCCCTCGGATCGCAAGCCGGCGTTCTCGGCGCGATCGAGCTCGGCGGCGCCGTCGACGACGGCACGCCGCGCCACGCCGAGGAGCTCGCGCCCGCGATCGCGCACCTGACGCGCGCGACGAACGTCGAGCTGCACCACCTCTCCGCGATCGCCGTCGCGATCGGGCCGGGCATGTTCACCGGGCTGCGGGTCGGCGTGACGACCGCCAAGGTGATGGCCCAGGCGCTGCGCATCCCGGTCGTGCCGGTGCCGAGTCTCGACCTGGTCGCGTACCCGTTGCGGCACGCGAGCGGACGCGTGATCGTGCCGGCGCTCGACGCGCGTCGCAACGAGCTGTACTGCGCGCGCTACCGCGCGGTGCCGGGCGGTCTGCAGCGCGAGTCGGAGTACGAGCTCGCGAGCCCGACCGATCTGCTCGCCGAGATCGACGCGGCCGGCGAGTCGGTCGTCGTTGCGGGCGACGGCGCGTTGCGCTTCCGTGATGAGTTCGAACGCCACGAACTGTGCGAGATCGCGGGCCCGAGCTTCGCGGCACCGAACCTCGCCGCACTCGTCGAGCTCGCGTCGATGCGCTTCGAGCGCGAGGACTTCGCCGCGCCCGCCGATCTGGTTCCGATGTACCTTCGTCGCAGCGACGCCGAGATCGCGCACGATCGGAGGTCGGCGTAGTGGCGCTCCCGAACCCGGTGCCCGAAGAGCTCGACGTGCACGTCGTCGGGATGCGCCGACGGCACCTGCGCGGCGTGATGCGGATCGAGGCGCAGGTCGCGCCGCGACCGTGGACGACGTCGTTGTTCCTCAGCGAGCTCGCGCTGCGGTCGAGCCGCGCGTACATGGTGGCGCGCGTCGGCCGCGACATCGTCGGCTACGGCGGGTTGATGATGACGCTCGGCGACGGCCACATCACGACGCTCTCGGTCGACCCGCGCTGGCACCGCCACAAGATCGGCACGCGTCTGTTGTTGGCGCTGGCGCGCGAGGGGATCGCGCGCGGCGCGACCGGGCTCACGCTCGAGGTGCGGTTGTCGAATCTCGGCGCGCAGGCGCTGTACCGGCGCTTCGGCTTCGAGCCCGTGGGTGTGCGCAAGGGCTATTACGTCGAGACCAAGGAAGACGCGCTGATCATGTGGGCGTACGCCGTCGATCATGCGGACTACGCGGCGCGGCTCGAGTCGTGCGAGCGCACGGTCCCGGGATCGACGTTGGTGGAGCGCCCGCGTTCGTGGTGAGCGCGTGAGCGAACGACTCCCGACCACCGGGACGGACGAGGATCTCTCGATGCGAGCGAGCGGGGCCCGAACGGCCCGGCGCCGCCGGCGCCAGGAGCGGGGAACGTGAGTGGATCGCTGATCCTCGGCCTCGAGACGTCGTGCGACGAGACCGCGGCCGCGGTCGTGCGCGACGGTCGCGAGATGATCTCGTCGGCGGTCGCGACGCAGGCCGAACGGCACGCGCCGTTCGGTGGTGTGGTGCCGGAGATCGCGAGTCGCGTGCACGTCGAGCTCGTCACCGACGTCGTCGCGCGTGCGCTCGTCGAAGCCGGCATCGATCTGTCCGACGTCGACGCGATCGCCGCGTGTCACGGGCCCGGGCTCGCGGGCGCGTTGCTCGTCGGAGTGAGCGCGGCGAAGTCGCTCGCGCTCGTGACCGGACGTCCGTACGTCGGCGTGAACCATCACGAAGGTCACATGTACGCGGCGCTGCTCGACGACCCGACGCTCGAGCCGCCGTTCGTCACGCTCGTCGTGTCCGGCGGCCACACACTGCTCGTCGCGATGCGCGACCACGGGCGGTACGAGACGCTCGGCCAGACCGTCGACGACGCCGCGGGCGAGGCGTTCGACAAGATCGCGCGCTTCCTCGGTCTCGGCTATCCCGGCGGTCCCGCGATCGACACGCTCTCGGCCCGCGGTGACCCGAATGCGATCCCGTTTCCGCGGCCGATGGCGAACGACGGCCTCGACTTCTCGTTCTCGGGCTTGAAGACCGCGGTGGTCACGTACTGCCGGCGCAATCCCGAGGCCGACGTCGCCGACGTCGCGGCGTCGTTCCAGGCGGCGGTCGTCGACGTGCTCGTCACGAAGTTGCTGCGCGCCGCGGAGCGGGCGAATCTCGACACGATCGTGATCGGCGGGGGCGTCGCCGCGAACTCGGGGTTGCGCGCGGAGGTCGTCGCCGCGGGCGAGCGCGCGGGTCTGCGCGTCGTGGTCCCGAGCATCGGCCTCTGCACCGACAACGCCGCGATGATCGCGGCGTGCGGGCACTTCCGCCTCGTCGCCGACGGCCCCACCTCACTCGCGTCGGGCATCGACCCCGGCCTCCGGATTTGAGCGACGGTACGCATCGACTTGTCGCGCGGCGACGCGCGAGTGCGACCAGGATTACAACGCGCTCCGGATGGCGTCCTCGAGGGCGGCACCGAGCTCGTCGACCGGGGGTTCGAGCAACGACACCTCGCGGTCGGGAAGTCCGATGTAACGCTGGCCCCGGCCGCGACGCGTCGGGCTGATGCGGATCTCGGGCCCGCAGCGCCCGACGCTGACGAGCCCGGTGCGCGGCGAGAAGATCGTGCGGCGCGCGAGGCCGGTGCTCTCGACGAAGTCGGAGCCCCACCGCTCGCGCTTGTCGGCGGCGCCGGGATCGACGAGCTCGGACGCGTCGAGCGCGGCGACGGTGCTCGCCGCGAGGTCGTCCGGCGCGTGCTCCGCGCGCAGGTCGATGCGCGCGTACGGCGGCGCGTAGTCGAACGACTGGCCCGCGGCGCGCGAGACGCGCGTGCTGCACACGTACGCGACACCGAGGCGCGAGTAGACGCTCGCGCGAGCTTCGGGCGCGCCGTACGCGCGCGCGAGCGTGCCCCGGCTCGGGTGCGCGTCGCGGATCAGCGCGACGATCCACTCGCCGAGCACGGTTGGGTCGACCGCGCGTCCGAGCGACACCTCGCTGTCCTTCGCGACCGATCCGTTCCGGCCGACGCGGCGGATGCGGATCGTGTCGCGACCGTTGTCCCACACGTTGACCCGTACCTCGGGCCGGTACTCGTGCAACGGCAGGCCGATGAGCTTCGCGAACACCTCGCGCGCGTAACGGCGCGACTCCTCGGTCGCGCGCAGCTGATCGGGGAGTGCGACGACCGGCGCGCGTCGGGTCCAGGCGAGCACGAGGGCCGCGCTCACCGCGTGCCCGATGGCTTCCGCCTCGGCCGCGAGCTCGCGGGGTTCCGGCGCGACCGAGCGGGGAACGAGGAAGAGCCGGCCACGGAACTGGTCGACGTAGACGGGTTCGGGCGCGCCTCTCCCGTCAGCCATCCGGGAAGGATAGAGCCCTCCACTTAGCACTCTCGGTAGGAGAGTGCTAGCCTCGCCGACGGTCTCAGCCCGGCCCCTGCGGCCGGAGTTTGGGTCCCCGATCTCACCCGATCTCAGCCGTCCCGCCCGTTATAGGAGGCGCACACCCGATGAACCTGCAGCCGCTGGAGGACCGCATCGTCGTCCGTACGGCCGAAGCCGAGGAGACGACGTCGAGCGGTCTCGTCATCCCCGACACGGCGAAGGAGAAGCCCCAGCAGGGCGAGGTCCTCGCCGTGGGCCCCGGCCGGCGCTCCGAGCAGTCCGGCGACATCATCAAGATGGACATCGAGGCCGGCGACACCGTCGTCTACTCGAAGTACGGCGGGACGGAGATCACCCTCGACGGTGACGACTACCTGATCCTGAACGCCCGCGACGTGCTGGCCAAGGTCGGCAAGGGCAAGAAGAAGTAACGACCCGTTCGGGTTCGCGATCGCCGGCGGCGTCTTTCGGGGCGCCGCCGCTTCGCGTGCGCGCTCGGACGCGTGCCGGCGCGAACGCGTCAGCGTCGATCGAGCTCGGCCTTCACCGTGTCGCGCGCCCAGGCGTAGTCGGCCTTGCCGTTCGGCCCGCGCTTCACGGTGTCGACGAACACGATCCGGCGGGGCCGCTTGTACGGCGAGAGCGCGCCGAGGGCGCCGGTGATGTCGTCGGCGTCGACGTGCTGACCGGGCCGGAGCCCGACGACCGCGGTGACGGCCTCGCCGAAGCGCTCGTCCGGCACCCCGACGACCAGCGCGTCGGCGACCGCGGGGTGGCGCTTCACCGCTTCCTCGACCTCCTCGGGGAAGACCTTCTCGCCGCCCGAGTTGATGCAGACCGAGCCGCGGCCGAGGAGCGTGATCGTGCCGTCGGCGTCGACGGACGCGAAGTCGCCCGGTACCGACCAGCGGCGACCCGCGAACGTGCGGAACGTCGACGCGCTCTTGGCCTCGTCCTTGTAGTAGCCGACGGGGATGTAGCCGCCGACCGCGACCATGCCGATCTCGTCGGAGCCGGGCTCGACCTCGCGGCCGTCCTCGGTGAACACCTTGGAGTTCTCACCGATCGAGAAGTGCGCGGTGTGCGCGGCCGATCCCGGACCGCTCATCGAGTTCGCCATGCCGACGGCCTCGCTGGAGCCGAGCGAGTCGAGCAGGAACATGTTGCCGCGCGCGACGAGCTGGGCCTTCACCTCCTCGCTCCACATCACGCCCGACGACACGATGAGCCCGAGCGACGAGATGTCGTAGGGCGTGCCCGCCTGCTCGGCTTCGTCGAGCGCGCGCAGCATCGGTTTCGCGAAGGCGTCGCCGACGATCGCCATCTGCGTCACCTTGCGCTGCTGCACCACGCGCCACAGCTCGTGCGGGTCGAACGTGCGGGACTCGAGCGTCACGATCGCGCCGCCGAGCGCCAGCGATTGGAGCGTCGTGAACGCGCCGGTCCCGTGCATGAGCGGTGACGCGGGCAGGTGCACCGCGGTGCGCCCGCCGTCGACCACGCGCTTCGCGATCTCGCCCGCGTCCTCGGAACGCTCGGGCATCGCCTCGCCGAACAGCGGATATACGGAGCCGCCGAGCACGCCGAAGAGGTCCTCGCTGCGCCACATCACACCTTTCGGCATGCCGGTGGTGCCGCCCGTGTAGAGGAAGTAGTAGTCGTCGCCGCTGCGCTCGATGCGCGGCATCGGCTCGTGCGCGGCGAGCAGCGCCTCGTACTCGACCGCGCCGTCGACGAGTGGCGACCCGTCGTCGACCTGTACGAGCAGCTTCAGCTTCGGCGCGCGTCCCGCGACCTTCGCGACCTGGTCGGCGAGGCAGCCGTGGAAGAGCAGCGCCTCTGCGTCCGAGTTGTCGAGCAGGTAGAGCAGCTCCTCCTCGAGGTAGCGGTAGTTCACGTTCACCGGCACACCGCGCGCCTTGAACGTGGCGAGCAGGCCCTCGAGGTACTCGTTCGAGTTGTAGAGGTACGACGCAACCTTCGAATCGGGCTTCAAGCCCGCGGCCGAGAACGCGCCCGCGAGCCGGGCCGCGCGGTCGTCGACCTCGGACCACGTGCGCTCGCCGTCGCCCTGCATGAGCACGACGCGCTCGGGGAGCGCGTCGGCGACCGACTCGTAGATCGTGGCGAAGTTCCAGTCCACGGGCGTCCTCCCTCGGAAGGTCGCAGTATCGCGGATGAGTAAATTCTCGGGCGATGCCGGAGCCGGCCCGGGGCGGGATGCAGCGGATCCCACGGCCGACGGGGTGGCTACCCGGGATCGAGGCGCCCTGGCTGCGAGCAGGGGTCGAGCCGTCGTGGCCGCTGGCGGCGGTGCGGCGCCGCCTCGCCGGCCTTCCGCCGCCGCGACGCGTGTCCGAGTCGCCCATCGACTTCCCGATCCGGCGGCGGGCGTCGGCCGTGCTCGTCGCGCTGTTCGAATCGGCGGGCGAGACGCGAGTGATCCTCACCAAGCGGCCGGAGACGATGCCGTCCCACCAGGGCGAGATCGCCTTTCCCGGCGGCAAGCTCGAGGAAGGCGTCGACGTCGACCTGCGCGCCACGGCGCGGCGCGAGACGCGCGAGGAGATCGGGCTCGAACCCGCGGCGATCGAGATCGTCGCCGAGCTCGACGGGCTCGGCACGGTCGGCTCGCGCTTCATCATCACCCCGTTCGTCGGGATGATCGCCGGCGTGCCCGAGCTGCATCCGGATCCGCACGAGGTCGTGCGCGTCTTCGACGTCGCGCTCGTCGAGCTGCTCGCGGCGGGCGTTCATCACGCCGAACGCTGGAAGACCCCGATGATCGATCACGAGGTTCACTTCTTCGAGCTGCCGGGCGAGACCGTATGGGGCGCGACGGCCCGGATTTTGTTCGGTTTTCTCGCATTTCTGACCGCCGATGGATGAGGCACCGCGACGCGAGCAGTAACCTGAAACCTTCCAGCACACGGACCATGCGGAGGGTACGTGGAAGTCGAGATCGGCATCGGCAAGTCCGGGCGCCGGGCCTACGGGTTCGACGACATCGCCATCGTCCCGAGCCGCCGGACGCGCGATCCCGAGGACGTCGACATCTCCTGGGACCTCGACGCGTTCAACCTCGAGCTGCCGATGATGGCCGCCGCGATGGACGGCGTCGTGTCGCCCGCGACCGCGGTCGAGGTCGGCAAGCTCGGCGGCCTCGCGTGCCTCAACCTCGAGGGTCTGTGGACCCGTTACGAGGATCCCGAGCACGTGTACGAGGAGATCGGGTCGCTGCCGGCCGAGAAGGCGACGCGCCGGATGCAGGAGCTCTACCAGGAGCCGCTGAAGCCCGAGCTCATCGGCAAGCGCATCCGCGAGATCAAGGACGGCGGCGTCACCGCGTGCGCGTCGCTCACGCCCCAGCGGGTCGAGCAGTTCGCGTCGCTCGTGCTCGAGGCCGAGCTCGACGTGCTCGTCATCCAGGGCACGGTCGTCTCCGCCGAGCACGTCTCACGCGACGAGAGCCGGCCGCCGCTGAACCTCAAGGAGTTCATCCGCGAGCTCGCCCCGATCCCCGTGGTCGTCGGCGGCTGCGCGTCCTACCACACCGGTCTGCACCTGATGCGGACCGGCGCCGCGGGCGTGCTCGTCGGGGTCGGACCGGGCCAGATCTGCACCACTCGCGGCGTGCTCGGAATCGGCGTCCCGCAGGCGACGGCAATCGCCGATGTCGCGGCCGCCCGCTCGCAGCACATGCTCGAGACCGGTGAGTACGTCAAGGTCATCGGCGACGGCGGCATGAAGAACGGCGGCGACATCGCCAAGGCGATCGCCTGCGGCGCCGACGCGGTGATGCTCGGGTCCGCGCTGGCTCGCGCCTATGAGGCGCCGGGCCGTGGTTACAACTGGGGGATGGCGACGTTCCATCCGACGCTGCCGCGCGGCACCCGCGTTGCCACCAAGCAGAACGGCACGCTCGAGGAGATCATCAAGGGCCCCGCCCGTGAGAACGACGGCACGTTCAACCTGATGGGCGGCCTGCGGACCTCGATGGCCACCTGCGGCTATCGCGACATCGCCGAGTTCAACCGCGCCGAGCTGATGGTCGCTCCCGCGCTGCAGACCGAGGGCAAGTCGCTTCAGCGCGAGCAGGGCGTCGGCATGGGCGCCCGGGGAGCCGCCGCACCCGTGGGAGCGAGCGATTAGCTCCATCGATACCGCCGCCGGACCAGATCAGGCCCCGGCGGCGGGCGACGCGCCGATCGGCGCGCCGGTCGATGACGGCCTGGAAGCGGTCCGCGCCGCGACCGACGAGATCGTGGTCCTGGACTACGGGGGCCAGTACTCGCAACTGATCGCGCGCCGGGTGCGTGAGGTCGGCGTCTTCTCAGAGCTGCTGCCCCACCACGTGGGGGCGGCGGAGGTCGCGCGGCGCAAGCCCAAGGGGATCATCCTGTCGGGTGGTCCCGCGTCGGTCTATGCCGACGGCGCGCCGCCGCTGGAACCGGAACTGCTGGAGCTTGGGGTTCCGGTGCT
>DATBAK010000054.1 GCA_036271555.1 Acidimicrobiia bacterium | reverse complement strand
CTCGACGAGCCGGTCGTAGTTCGCGCCGTAGTACGCCTGCTGCCAGTCGGTGAGCGTCGGGTCGATGTAGTTCTGATACGCGGCGCCGGACGCCGCGGGTCGCAACGCATTCCACAGCCCGTCGAGCCACGCGCGATTCGCCGCGAGATCGTCCGCCGGCGCGTTCGGGTCGAAGGTGCCGCTGTACTGCGCGGAGCACAGCACGTTGCGGTGGACGAACGCGGTCGCCTCCGGAGCCACGCGGTTGATCGCGCCGCCGTACGCGTCGAAGTGCGCGGCACCGCCTTGGAGGCGTGAGTCGGTCGTGCGGCGCCCGATCGCGCTCGTCAACGCGGCGATCGCGCTCGTGTCCATCGGCTTCGTGAAGTAGTCCGATTTCGCGATGAACGCGGAGCGCGCCAGCGTTCCGCCCGGCCACGAGCCCGCGAAATGACACGCGTCCTGGGTGAGTCCCTGACAGCCCGCGGCGATCATCGCCTCGTCGCCGTAGGTGTGCGCGCGCTCGAAGCGCGTCGCCGGCGCGCCGATCGCGGCGACGAGCGGTGCGAGCAGCGGGTCGAGCATCGATTCGGGTCCGACCAAGAGTCCCGACACCGAGATGCTCGGACCCGTGCCGGGCGCGCCGCTCAGCAAGCACGCGCTGAACAGCTCGTCGGGCAGGCTCGGCACCCAGTCCATCCACGCCGCGAGCGTCTTGCCCGCGAGCGACCACGACCACGTGAGCTTGTAGATCGTGACGTCGCTCACCGCGTGCGTGCGGAACGTGAAGGCGGTGACGATCGCGAAGTTGCCGCCGCCTCCGCCGCGCAGCGCCCAAAAGAGGCCGGGTTCGTGCGTCGCGTCGCAGTGCAGTCGGCGGCCGTCGGCGAGCACGACATCGAGCCCGACGACGTTGTCGCACGTGAGCCCGAACGCGCGACCCGTCAACCCCATCCCGCCGCCGAGTGCGAGGCCCGCGATGCCGACCGTCGGGCACGAGCCCGCGGGGATCGCGACGCCCTGACCCGCGAGCGCGAGGTCGACGTCGATCAACTGCGCGCCCGCGCCGACGGTCGCGCGCTTCGAGCCGGAGTCGTACGCGATCGCGCGCATCGCGCCGAGATCGACGACGAGCCCCGAACCCGACGAGTAGCCGCCGTAGCTGTGGCCGCCGCCGCGCGCGGTGATCGGTGAGCCGGTCGCGCGCGCCCAGTCGACGCACGCGCCGACATCCTGCGCGCTCGTGCAGCGCGCGACCGCGGCGGGGTGCAGCGTGTCGAACGCGGGGTTCGCGAGCCGCGCCGCGACCGCGTAGCTCGGATCGCTCGGACGCACGAGCGTCCCGTGCAGACTGCGCGCGAGGTCGTCGAGGTCGGGCGGAACGGTCGTCGTCGTACGGCCGATGGTCGTCGTCGCGCGCGACGACGGGCTCGACGCGCGACTGCTGCCGTGACACGCGTCGAGCAACGGCACCGCCGCCGACGCGACCGCGACCCGTCCCAGCTTCGCGAGGAACTCGCGCCGGTCCACGCGGTCATTGTCGCCCGCTCGCATCGTTTCGGTGCAGCATGGGCGCATGGACGGAGTGACGACCGTACGCCGCTACCTCGACGCGATGGCGCGCGGGGAGTGGGACGCGCTCGCCGAGTGCCTCACTCCCGACGTCGAGCGGCTCGGCCCGTACGGCGACGACTACGACGGCGTCGATGCGTACGTGCCGTTCCTGCGCGCGACGATCGAGGCGCTCGACGGCTACGTGATGCGCGTCGATCGCGTCGTCGCCGCGGGTGACGCGCTCGTGGTCGCCGAGCTCAGCGAGACCGTGACGATGAACGGCACGCGCCGCGAGACGCCGGAGGCGCTCGTCTTCGACCTCGCTCCCGACGGCCGCATCGCCCGGGTCGCCATCTTCCTGCGTACGTCGTTCACGCCCTGAGGCGCGCAGGCCGGGAGCCGGCGGAACCGACCAGAACGGGCATTTTCCGGGCGTTCCGGACGTAGGCTCCGACAAGAGGGACCGACAGGAGCGTGCAGCGTGGGAATCGTCATCGGGGTCGTCGTCGGGGTCATCGTCCTGATCGTTCTGTACCAGTCGATCAACCAGATCGGGCCGACGGAGGTGGGGCTGGTCTCGAAGCGGGTGGCGGTTCGCAAGCTCAAGGACGACAGCCCGATCGCCTTCCGGGGCGAGGCGGGCTACCAGGCCGAGCTGCTGATGCCGGGCCTGCGCTTCAAGTTCTGGCCGGTCTACAGCGTGAAGAAGTTCCCGTGGGTGCAGGTCCCGGCGGGCCAGATCGCGGTGGTGATCGCCCAGGTCGGCGCGCCGCTGCCGATCGGCGCGAAGAGCGGTGTGTACCAACCGCAGTTCGAGAACTTCTCGAACCTCGAGACGTTCGTGCAGGGCGGCGGGCAGAAGGGCGTGCAGCGGCCGGTGCTCCCGCCGGGCACGCTCGTGCCGATCCACCCGGTCGGCTTCATCGTCATCACGTCGAGCCAGGTCTACGGGCTCACGGTGTCGCCCGAGCTCGTGCATCGCGCGCGCGCCGCGGGCGGCGTGCTCACGTGCGACGCGTTCGGCCTCACCGCGCAACAGCTGCAAGTGGTCGTGATCGCCCCGGTCGGGCCGCAGGACATGATCGGTGTCGTCACCGCGCTCGACGGCCCGCCGCTGCAGTCGGGCGACATCGCGAGCCGGCTCGGCGGCTACCAGGACGTCTTGCAGATGGAGCACGGCGAGGCCGCGATCAGCGACCAAGAAGTCATCGAGATGCTGCTCGGCAGCAAGAACAACCTGCACAACAACTACCAGGACTTCCAATCGTTCCTCGAGGCCGGCGGGCGCATCGGTCTGCAGCACGACCCGCTGCTCTACGGCGCGTACCTGCTCAATCCGTTCCTCGTGCAGGTCGAGCTCGTACCGATGCTCGTCGTGAACCAGGGCGAGGTCGCGGTCGTCAAGGCGTACGTCGGTCTGCCGACGAACGACACGTCGGGCACCGAGTTCAAGTTCGGATCGATCGTGCTCCCCGGTCACCGCGGCATTTGGCAGGAGCCGCTGCGCACCGGCAAGTACCCGATCAACCCGCGTTGCTACGCGGCCGAGATCGTTCCGACGTCGATCCTCACGCTCAACTGGTCGGACACGGTGTCGCAGGCGCACAGCCTCGACGCGAACCTCTCGCCGATCGAGGGCAAGAGTCGTGAGGGCTTCGTGTTCCGCATCGAGCTGCAGGTGCAGATCCACGTGCCCGACACGAAGGCACCGAAGGTCATCTCGATGGTCGGCACGATGCTGAACCTCGTGAACGAGGTGTTGCAGTCGGCCGTCGGCAACCACTTCCGCAACACGCTGCAGGACCTCGAGGCCGTGCGCTTCATCGAGACCCGCATGCAGGTGCAGCAGGCCGCGCTCACCGCGGTGACGCAATACCTCGGTTTGTACGACGTCGAGACGAAGGGCGTCTACATCCAGGACGTCGTGTTCCCGCCCGAGCTCGTGACCGTGCTGACCCAGCGCGAGATCGCGAACCAGGAGAAGGCGACCTTCGCGGAGGAGGAACGCGCGCAGACCGCTCGCGTCGAGATGGAGAAGGCGAAGGGCACCGCCGACATGCAGGCGCAGCTCGCACAGTCGCAGGTCTCGATCGACATCCGCAGGAACGAGGCCGCGTCACGCGAGGCGCAGGCGCAAGGTGAAGCCGCGTACGTCGAGCTGACCGGACGCGCGGAGGCGACGAAGGTCGAAGCGATCGGTATCGCGCAGGCGAAGGCGACCGAGGCGCTCGGTCTCGCGCGCGCCGAGGGCTTCAAGGCGCAGAAGGCCGCGGTCGGCGAGACCGCGACCGCGCTCGTCGCCGTCGCCAACGCGGTCGCCGACGGCCACATCACGATCGTCCCCGAGGTGCTCGTGACCGGCGGTGGCGGTTCGCTCGACGGGCTCGCGGCGACGTTGATGCGCACGTTGCGCAACAGTGGGAACGGCAGCGGCAACGGGTTCGGCTCGTCGGGACCGAGCGACGGCGAAGCGCCGGGCACGGGCGACGGTGCCGAGGTCGCCGCGGTCGAGGCGCCCGCACCGCCGGTCGACACGAAGCCGCCGGCGGCGATCGACCCGCCGGTCGTGACCCCGCCGCCGTCCGCCGAGCCGCGACCGAACTCACCGCGCCGCCAGCGGTAGCGCGGGCTCAGTGGTACTGCGTTGTCGCCATATAGCGACGTAACGCAGTACCACGGGAACCCGCGGGAACGCTCAGTTGCGATCTCGGCGGGCGAGTGGGCCCCACCAGCCGAGCGCGAAGCCGGAGACGATGCCCGCGACCACGACGATCGTGATCACGACGCTGTCGAGGCGGATCACGCCGAAGAACAGCAGGTCGAGCGAGACGAACAGGCCGAGGAAGAGCCCGTTCACCGCGCCCAGGATCGGCCGGCCGCGCGCCTTCACTTGAGATACCTCGGCTTCGCCCGCATCACGAGCGCGAGGTTCAGCACGGTGACGAGCGTGAGCGCGAGCGACACCCACACCAGCGGGCTGCGGCCCTTGATCTGCACGACGACCTGTCCCGCGCAGTCGATGCCGGCCTCGTGGTGCTCACCGCTCACCGGCACCTTGATGCCCGCAAGGAGCGACGGCAGGTCGTAGTGGTACATGCCCGAGTTGGCGGAGCGTCCGACCTTCTTCCCGTTCTTGCCCCACTCGCCCAGCGTGACGACGCCGATCGGCGGCGGGAACTTGATCCCCACCTCGCCGTTCGCGGCGCGGTCCCCGGACGCGCCGACCGCCACCCGCCAGCGCACGTCGCCCGTGCGCGGGATCGTGGCCTTGTCGACGGTCTTCGGGTCGTACGTCCGCGTCGGCGTGCCCGCGCTCACGAGGGTGCCCGATGCCTGGCACGCGCCCGTGAGCGACGCGCCCGCGGGCGCGGCCGCGAGCAGCAGTGTGCCGACGAGCACGGCCGCGCCGAGCGCGCCCGCGAGGCAGATCCGCGCGCCCGTGCCGGCCGCCGACATTGCAAGCCTCGATCCGCGCTCCACGGCAACGTCCCCCGGTCGCTCCGCTCCCTTCGAGGGTAAGGCGGCCGCGGCCGAGGATCAACGACCCCGACCGGCGCTAGCCTCCGCGTTCCTGGAGGTCGCCGATGAGCACGAGTCCGGTGCGGACGCTCGACGAGCAGGCGATGCATGCGCTGGTCGACCGGGCGCATCGTGAGATCGATTCGGGGTTGTTGCCGTCGTGCCAGCTCGCCCTCGGCTTCAACGGCGAGATCGTGCTCGAGGAGACGCTCGGCGACGCGACCTCCGACTCGCGCTACGTGATCTTCTCGTGCACGAAGGCGATCGTCGCGAGCGCGGTCTGGCTGCTGATCGGCGACGACCGGTTGCAGACCTCGGCGCGCGTCGCCGACATCGTCCCGGAGTTCGCCACGTTCGGGAAGGACGTCGTCACCGTCGAGCAACTGCTCACGCACACGAGCGGCTTCCCGCACGCGCCGCTCGGTCCGCCCGACTGGTACACGCGCGAGGCGAGGCTCGCGCGCTTCGCGAAGTGGCGCCTGACCTTCGAGCCCGGCACGGCGTTCGAGTACCACCCGACCGCCGCGCACTGGGTGCTCGCGGAGCTGATCGAGCGGATCGCGGGTGTCGATTACCGCGAGTTCGTACGCGTCCGGATCCTCGAAGCGCTCGGATTGCGACGACTCGAGCTCGGCGTGCGCGGCGAGCCGAGCGCCATCGCGACCATCGTGGGTTGCGGCGAGCCTGCGCCGCCCGACGAGCTCCAGGCCGCGATCGGCGCACGCGAGCTTCCCGTCACCGAGGTGACCGAGGAGGTCCTGCTCGGCTTCAACGAGCCCGCGAACCTCGAGCTCGGCGTGCCCGGCGGCGGCGCGGTCTCGAGTGCGGCCGACCTCGCGCGCTTCTACCAAGCACTGCTGCACGACTCGGGTGGGCTGTGGGACCACGACGTGCTGCGCAGTGGCACGAGTGAGGTGCTCAATCGCTTCCCGAACGAGCTCGGCGTCGCCGCGAACCGCACGCTCGGGCTCGTGGTCGCGGGCGACGACGGTCAGAGCGCGGCGCGTGGCATGGGGCACACGGTGTCGGCGTCGGCGTTCGGTCACAACGGCGCGGGCGGCCAGATCGCGTGGGCCGATCCCGGGACCGGTCTCTCGTTCGTGTACCTGACCAACGGTCTGGACCGCAACGCGCTGCGCGAGTGGCGCCGCACGTCGGGTCTCGCGAGCCGCGCCGCGACGTGTGCGGCCAACGTGAGCTGAGAGCAGGAGGCTTTCGTGCGCGTACCGCTCACCGTCAACGACTTCCTCGATCGCGCCGAGCAGGTCTACGGCGCGCGCGTGGCGCTCGTCGACGAGCCCGACCAGCCCGCGGAGTCGTGGGGGAGCATCACGTACGCGGAGATGGCCCGCCGCGCCCGCGCCCAGGCCGCGGCGCTCGACGCCATGGGACTCGACCGCGGCGCGCGTGTCGCGATCGTCTCGCACAACTCCGCGCGGCTCATGACCGCGTTCTGGGGCGTGAGCGGTTGGGGTCGCATCCTCGTGCCGATCAACTTCCGTCTCAACGCCGACGAGATCGGCTACATCATCGAGCACTCGGGCGCGGAGATCCTGCTCGTCGACCCCGAGCTCGACGACACGCTGCGCGGCGTCACCGCGAAGCAGCGCATGGTGCTCGGCGCGCAGTCCGATCGGGATCTCTACCGCGACGACTGCGACCCCGAGCCGTGGGACGCCGACGAGGATGCGACCGCGACGATCAACTACACGAGCGGGACGACCGCGCGGCCGAAGGGCGTCGAGCTGCCGCACCGCACGCTCTGGCTCAACGCGACGATCTTCGGCTGGCAGGCCGGCGTCAACGACCGGGATGTGTACCTCCACACGCTCCCGATGTTCCACTGCAACGGCTGGGGCATGCCGTACGCGGTGACGGGCATGGGCGGGCGCCACATCGTGATCCGCAAGGTCGACGGCGCGGAGATCCTCCGGCGCATCGACCGCGAGGGCGTCACGCTGTTGAACGGCGCGCCCGCGGTCGTCGCCGCGATCCTCGACGCCGCGTCGACGTGGGACGGCGAGACCCCGGGTCGCGGCCGGACGCGCATCATCGTCGCCGGCGCGCCGCCGCCGACGCGCACGATCGAGCGGGTGGAGACCGAGCTCGGGTGGGAGTTCATCCAGATCTACGGACTCACCGAGACCGCACCGTTGCTCACGATGAACCGCGGGCGCGCGGAGTACGACGCGCTCGCGCCGAACGAGCGCGCCGCGCGTCTCGGGCGCGCCGGCGCGCCGACGTTGGGCACGCGGCTGAGCGTCGACGACGAGGGTGAGGTGCTGGCTGCGAGCAACGTCGTCATGCGGGGCTATTGGGAGCAGCCCGAGGCGTCGGCCGACGCGTTGCGCGCCGGCTGGTTCCACACCGGCGACGGCGGCAGCCTCGACGACGACGGCTACCTCTCGATCTCCGACCGCAAGAAGGACGTGATCATCTCGGGCGGCGAGAACGTGTCGTCGATCGAGGTCGAGGACTGCATCTTCTCGCACCCCGCGGTCGCCGAGGTGTGCGTGCTCGGCGTGCCGCACGAGAAGTGGGGCGAGACGGTGATCGCCTTGGTGGTCGTCGCGCCCGACGCGACGGTCACCGAGGTCGAGATCATCGAGCACTGCCGCGAGCGACTCGCGCACTACAAGTGCCCCACGGCGATCGAGTTCCGCACGGAGCTCGCGCGCACCGCGACCGGCAAGCTCCAAAAGTTCAAGCTGCGCGCGCCGTACTGGGAAGGCCGCGAACGGCTCGTCAACTGATGGTCGGGCTTGCAAGCTCGTCCTCCATGACGCGGGATGGGAGCAGCCGAGGGGACGCCGCTCGCTTCGCTCGCGCGCTGTGGCGCTGAATGCCTGAGGGCGACACGATCCATCGCGCCGCGGCGCAGTTGCGCGGCGCACTCGCGGGGAAGCGCGTCGTGAAGGTCGAGGTCCGGCGCGACCCGCGCGGTCGGCGGGGCGTCGAACCCGGAGCGACCGTGACCGAGGTCGTCGCGCAGGGCAAGCACCTGCTGATCCACTTCGACGACGGTCACGTGCTGCACACGCACATGCAGCTGACCGGCGCGTGGCAGGTGTACGCGCCGGGTGAGCGCTGGCGGCGGCCCGCGCACACCGCGCGCGTCGTGCTCGAGGTCGAGGGCGGCACGACCGCGGTGTGCTTCGCGGCACCGCTCGTCGAGCTGCGGACGGAGAACGCGCGCGACGTCACCCACGCGGCGAACGCAATCGCCGCGCTCGGTCCCGACCTCTGTCTCGACGCGCCCGATCTCGACGCCGTGCTCGCGCGCGTCGCGCGCCTCGATCCCGCGACCGAGCTCGCGCTCGTGCTGCTCGACCAGCGGGTCGCGGCGGGCATCGGCAACGTGTACAAGTCGGAGGTCTGCTGGGCCGAGAAGGTATGGCCGTTCACGCCGATCGGCGCGCTCGCCGACGCGACCCGCCGGCGCATGTACGCGACCGCGCACCGCCAACTGCGCGCGAACCTCGGCACGAAGCGACGCGTCACGTACCAAGGCGGGCTCGCGGTCTACGGCAAGGCCGGTCGGCTCTGCCCGCGCTGCCGCACCCGCATCGTCCGTCGTGGTGGTCGCGACGACGAGCGCGTCACCTACTGGTGCCCGACGTGCCAGCCCGAGCCGTAGATCGCGAGTCGCTCGCATGGGCGCCCCAGCTGCGGCTGCGCGTACGAGGGCAGCCTGGGTAACGTCGACGGGTGAACCTCTCGGGAACCGGCGTGTGGGCGGGCCAGCTTCGCTACGGCGACGAGGGCGCGATTGCGGACGCGGCCGCGGAGCTCGACGCGCTCGGGTACTCGGCGCTCTGGATCCCCGACGTCGGTGGCGACGTGCTCGCAGCGATGGAGCACCTGCTCGGCGCGGCGCCTCGTGCCGCGGTCGCGACCGGCATCCTCAACGTGTGGATGCACACGCCCGACGAGATTGCGACGCGGCGCGGATCATGGTCGGCCGAGTGGCAGGCGCGCGCGCTCTTCGGCCTCGGCGTGAGCCACGCCGCGCTCATCGATCAGTCCGAGCCTGGGAAGTGGACGAAGCCGTACTCCGTGATGGTCGAGTACCTCGACGGGCTCGACGCCGCGTCGCCGTCGTTGCCGAAGGAATCGCGTGCGCTCGCGGCGCTCGGCCCGCGCATGTTGAAGCTCGCGCGCGATCGCACGACCGGGGTGCACCCGTACCTCGTGCCGCCCGAGCACAGCGCGGTCGCGCGCGAGGCGGTCGGTCCCCATGCGCTCGTCGCCACCGAGCAGGCGGTCGTGCTCGAGACCGACGCGGCCGTGGCGCGCGCGATCGCGCGCCAGCACCTCGCGATCTACCTCGGCCTCCCGAACTACACGAACAACCTGTTGCGACTCGGCTTCACCGAGGACGACGTCGCGGCGCCCGGTAGCGACCGGCTCGTCGACGCGATCGTCGCGTGGGGCGACGTCGACGCGATCAAGACGCGCGTCGACGCGCAGCGCGCCGCGGGCGCGAACCACGTGTGCATCCAGGTGTTGCAGGCCGATTACGACCTGCCGTCGGCCGTGTGGCGCGAGCTCGCGCCCGCACTCACCGGTTCATCCGCCGGCTAATCGAGCGGGGACCAGGTAGCGGTCCGCAGGAGGCGGCTCTCCCAGTCGTCGCGCACCTTGAGCGCGTCGTTCATCCACGTGCCCTTCGCCTTCATGTCCTTCGGGAGATCCTTGGTGAAGAGCATCGGGAGCCGCTCGGGCCACAGCACCTTCTGCCAGAGGATCACCTCACGGCGACGGGGCGCGCCGAGCGCGGCTTGGAACACCGCGTCGAGTTGGATGAGCGACCGCTCGGTGCGGTGCTCGAGGCTCGGCGCGTAGTGCGAGTGCGCGGCTTCGAGGTAGTCGTCGAGCATGCCCTCGTACGGCCACGCGCTGTCTTCCATGTAGAGCGTCTGGTCGTGCTCGCGCCCGTCGGTCGGCACGGTCGTGAGGTCGAACTCCTGGATCGGCGACCACTCCGCGAACATCAGGAGCTTGCCCTTCACCTCGTGCCGGCACTGGTCGAGGTCGGCCGCCCACGAACGCAGGTCGCCGGTCTGCACGCGCTGCGCGAGTCGTTCGTACGCGGCGCCGTCGCGCAATCCGGTGATCGTCGTGATCTGGTACGCGCGTCCGGTTCCGTGCGCGAGGAACAGGAACCAGAGGAGGCGGGCGTCGTCGGACTCGGCGAGCTTGGGGAGCCAGCCGTCGCGATAGGCGGCCTCGAACTCGTCTTCCTTCGGACCGATGACGGTGTGGAGCTCGTGCAGCAGCAGCATGGCGACAGTCTGACCGCGCGTCCCGGCGGCGCGCACCTCCGCGCCCACGGACCGACGGGACAGAATCGGACCATGGACGATCGCCTCATCTCGCAACTGCGCTTCGTGCTCGAAGCCGATCGGCTGAAGCACGTCGAGCGCCGTAGCTACCTCGTCGACGGGTCGCGGCGTGAGAACTCCGCCGAGCACTCGTGGCATCTCGCGCTGATGGCGCTCGTGCTCATGGAGCACGCCGACGAGCCCGTCGATCGGCTGCGCGTGCTCGCGATGCTCGTGCTGCACGACCTCGTCGAGATCGACGCCGGCGACACGTTCCTCTACGACGTCGAAGGGCGCGCCGCGAAGCAGGAAGCCGAGGCGCGTGCCGCGCAGCGGCTGTTCGGGCTGCTGCCGGGCGAGCAGGGACGCGAGCTGCAAGACCTCTGGTTGGAGTACGAGGTGGGCGAGAGTGCCGACGCTCGCTTCGCCCGCGCACTCGACCGGTTGCAGCCGCTCATGCTGAACCATGCTTCGGGTGGCGCGACCTGGCGTGAGCACGACGTCACCGCGGACCAAGTGCTCGCGGTCAACGAGTCGATCGCGTCCGGATCGGCGGCGTTGTGGGCGACCGCGCGCGATCTCGTCGCCGACGCGGTCGGGCGCGGATATCTCGCCGACCCCGCCTCCTGATCGCGGGCACACTGGTCGGCCGTGAACGACGTCGCACGGTTCGAGATCGGCTCGGCAAACCTCACGCGCGTCCCGTACTTCGACATCGCGCTCGATCCCGCGGTCGTGAGCGTGACGCCCGCGCAGATCGATGCGCACGCATGGGCCCGGCCGGCGTGGGTGGACGAAGCCGGTCGGGCGCTCGTCGGCCAGGTCGGGTGGGTCATCGAGTCGGAGGGACGCGTGCTGCTCGTCGATCCCTGCGGCGCGGCCGATCCGTTCCTCCGCACCGGGCCCGAGGCGATCGCGCACCAGGACGCGTTCCTCGCCGCGATGCGCGCCGCGGGCTTCGCGCCCGAGCGCGTCGATGCCGTCGTGCTCACCCATCTCGACGGGATCGGCATGGCCGCCGCGGTCGAGCCCGACGGTGCGTGGGGACCGCTGTTCCCGAACGCGCGCGTCGTGCTGACCCGCGCGGAGCTCGCGTGGTTGGAGGAACAGGACGCGGTCGGCGGCCTCGACGCGTTGCGCGCGCTCATCGCTCACGGTGTCGTCGACGGTGTCGACGACGAACACTCGTTCACAGACGCCGTTCGCTTCGAGCGCACCGGTGGACACTCGCCCGGACACGCGGTCGTCCATGTCGAGTCCGGCGGCGCGCACGCGGTGCTCCTCGGACACCTCGCGCTGAACCCGCTCCAGCTCGCGACCGTGCCGCACTCGGGCGGCCACGTCGACGTTGCGGCCGCGAACGCGTGGCTCGAACCGTTCGTCGCGCGCGCGACCCGCGAGTCGCTGCTGCTCGTCGGGCCGCTCTGGCCGTTTCCGGGCGCGGCTCGTCTCACCGCCGCCGGAGTCGTCGCCGCCGCCTGACCGGTTTGGCCTCACGCTCCGACGCCACTTAGCGTGGTGGTCCCTACGCTCGCTCGCGTAGGACGCGACGGTTGAGGCGACGAGGAGGGCGAAGCGTGCGAGCCCGACCATCGAACACCGGGCGGGTGGCGAGGACCGGGCTCGTGGCGATGCTGGCGACCGCGGCGTTGGCGCTCGCGGCCGCGCCCGCGGGATCGGTTGCGAACCCGCCGACCCGCTGCAAGTCGGTCGTCGGCGCGGCGCAGCTCACGCCGAAGTGGCAGGCGACGGCCGGCCCCGTCGAGCTCCACCTGCACACGTTCCGCGTCTCGAAGTGCGACCACGTCGGCGGCGCGGCCGCGACCGCAACGGGAACGCTGACGAGCCCGTCCGCTTCGTGTCCGCTCGCGCCGACCGACCGGCTGCGCGGCTCCTTGCAGATCGACTGGAACAACGGCGCGACCTCGTACCTCCGGGCCGCCCGCGTCGCGTCGACCGGCAATCCCGACGACCGGTTCGAAGTGCGGCTCGACGGTCGCGTCACCGGTGGCAGCCAGACGGGGGCGACACTGCGCGTGCGCCTCGACCTCGTGCCCAAGACCGGTGACTGCAGCGCCGGAGTCGGCGCGATCACGATGCACAACACGAACGCGATGACGATCGGCGGCCCGTACGCGAGCTGCGACGACGTCGCCGCGTCCGCGACGGTCAGCCCCGGGCTCGTTGCCGGCGCCGCGGCCCAGCACCTGCACTTCGAATCGTTCCAGGTGTCGGGTTGTCAGGCCGCCGACACCGCGCCCGCCGCCACGGTGATCGGCGCGCTCGATGCGTCGTCGGTGACGTGCCCACCCGGCAAGCAACAGCGGTTCTTCGGGATGCTCGAGATCGACTGGTCGAACCACTTCGTGTCGATCTTGAAGCGCGCGCACCTCGCGTCGACGAACAACCGCGACGATCCCTACGAGCTCAGTCTCCATGGCGTGATCACGAGTGGCGCCGACGCCGGCGCGACTCTCGAGGTGGTTCTGCACGCGACGCCGACCACCGGCGACTGCGCGTCGGGAGTGACGAGCCTGAGCTTCACGAACGTCGGCGCGTTCTCGATCGCCGACGCGTCGAAGTGAGCGTTACCCCGGCACCCGGATCAGCGCAGCGCGGCGACGAGGTCGTCGATCGCGGCGTCGGCCAGCGCGCGCAGCTCGTCGTCGGTTCGATCCTGGATCGGATGCGCGACGAAGACACGCGCGGGGTCGGCGCCGAGCGCGCGCGACTGCGCGTCGGCGGCCGCGACGAACTCGGTCGACGCGACGAACACCATCGGCACACCGGCGGCCTCGAGGTTCACGGTGTCGTGCACACTGCACGACGTGCACGATCCTCAGTCGGCGAGTGCTTCGATCACGAGGTCGCACTTCGTCGCGATCTCGTGCCGTAGATCCGCGGGCGCAGGCTTCGTGAACGTCGGCTTGCTGTAGCGCTCGACCTTCAGACCGCGCGCGACGAGCAGCTCCTCGACGCGATCGAGGAACACCTTGCCGCGCGGCTTGCTGATGTCGAGCAGGCCGACGGTCGCGCCCTCGATCGACGCGGGCCGCGCCGCGCGCTCGCGCGCCGCCGGGGCCCGTTCCGACGTGGGATCGAGCAGCACGCGGGCGTCGGACGCGACGGTCGTCGTGGTCACGTACCGACCTCCCGGGTCACTGGCTCACTCCCGACCGCGCCGCTCGCCCACCCGCCGATGATGGCCGAGAACATGCCCGCGGTGCCACCGGCGTGGACGATGAGCAGCCCGCCATCGCGGAACTTCGGGATCGACGTTCCCGCGAAGCCGGCCGGCAGTCCCTCGGCGATGCCGTGCGCGCCCGCGACGATGTCGTCGCCCGCGAGCAGGAGCTCGGCGCTCAGGGCCTCCCGCAGACGCGCCTTCGACCAGCCTGCCTCGCGAAAGACGCGTGCGTGCTCGGGTGAGACGACGAGCACCGCGTCCCACACCATCGCGAGCTTCGGGTGCGCGACGGTGCGCAGGCAGGCCGCGAAGCTGCGCGCGAGCGACTCGGGCTCACGCGACAGCTGGTCGACGACGCCGCGCACGCCTTCCGCAGCGAACAGCGTGACGGCCGAGCGTCCGCGCGCGATACCGCGCTCGACCGCGAGCGACTCCCACGGCGAACCCGCCTCGTCCTCGGCGAAGCAGAACGTGTACTTGCCGGGGTTGCCGAGCGTCGCGCGGTCGACTTCGCCGGGACGGCCACCGCCGACGTTGCGGACGACGAGTTGCAGCGCGCGTCCGATCGTCGCGTTCGCGCGGTTGCCCTGACCGAGCGCGTTGCCGCCGGAGTTCATCCCGATCGCGCGCGCGATCGGACCGTTGACGATCACGAGCGGGCCCGAGAACCACGTCGTCGCGAGCAGCCCGTGCGCGTTGAACTGATCGGTGCACGCAGCCTCGACCGCGGCCAGCACCACCGGCAGGTACTCGGGTCGGCAGCCCGCGAGCACCGCGTTGATCGCGACCTTCTCGACCGTGCACTCGACGAGGTCGGGCGGCACGACCGTGACGATGTCGTCCGGCGCGCGCGTCGTGCCCGCGAGCATGCGCGCGACGCGGGCGACCGTCGGCGGGACGACCGGAAGGCCGTCGGTCCAGCCCCGGGCGAACATCGCTTCCTGGTCGTCCTCGGCGGCGCCGAGCTCGACCGGACGCGCCTGCAGCCGGGGCGCCATCGTCGCGATCGCATGCGCGTCGGCGACGTCGGGGTCGTGCGTGCGCGAGCCGCAACCGGGTCGGAGGTCGGGGAGGTCGGGGCCGAGGCCCGCGAAGCCGGTGAGTGCCTCCCACCGCGCGCGCGACCAGCCCTCGGTGCGATTCGTGACCGCACCCCGCTCGACGCGCAGCAGCGTCGGCACGGTGTCGATCGCGAGCGCGAACGACACCTCGAGCTCGGTGTCGTCACACGCGTCGATGCCGGGCGGGAACGACGGGTCGTCCTGCGTGTAGACGCGCAGTGCGCCGCGCGCCGCGAGGTCGCGCAGAACAGGAGCGACGAGCGTGCAGGTAGGGCAGTCGCGTTTGACCACTGCGACCAATCCGTCGGGGAGCGCGCCGCTCACCCGAGCAGCCTCGCCCCGGCGGCCGCGGGCGTCAACCCGCGAGGCGCTCGGCGATGTAGTCGATCGCGCGCGTGAGCACGGCGACGTCGTCGGGCTCGATCGCGGGGAAGAGGCCGACGCGTAGCTGGTTGCGGCCGAGCTTGCGGTAGGGCTCGACGTCGATGATGCCGTTCGTGCGCAGCGTCGACGCGATCTGCGCGGCGTCGACGCCGTCGAAGTCGATCGTGGCCGTCACGCGGCTCCGGAGCGCAGGGTCGGTGACGAAGGGTGTCGTCAGCGCTCCGGCATCCGCCCAGTCGTAGATCGTCGCCGCCGAGCGGTCGCAGCGACCGGCAGCCCATTCGAGGCCGCCCTGCGCGAGCATCCACTCGAGCTGATCCGCGAGCAGGAAGAGCGTCGCGAGCGCGGGGGTGTTGTACGTCTGATCGAGCCGGGATTGCTCGAGCGCGATGCCGAGATCGAGGCTCGGCGGCACCCAACGGCCGGACGACGCGATGCGCTCGATCCGCTCGATCGCGGCGGGCGAGCACAGCGCGATCCAGATGCCGGCATCGCCTGCGAAGCACTTCTGCGGCGCGAAGTAGTAGACGTCGAACGCACGCGGATCGACGCGCAGGCCACCCGCGCCCGAGGTCGCGTCGACGAGAACGAGCCCGTCGTCGCTCGGACGGGCGACCGGCAACATCACGCCGGTCGACGTCTCGTTGTGCGGGAAGCAGTACGCGTCGACGTCGGCGTTCGCGCGCGCCGTGGGCGCGGCGCCGGGCGCGCTCTCGATCACATCGGGAGCTTCGAGGTGCGGCGCGGCGCGCGTCACTGCCGCGAACTTCGACGAGAACTCGCCGCACACGAGGTGCTGCGCGCGCCATTCGACGAGTCCGAACGCGGCCGCGTCCCAGAACAGGGTCGAGCCGCCGTTGCCGAGCAACACCTCGTAGCCGTCGGGCAGCGCGAACAGAGCGGACATCCCGTCGCGCACGCGCCGGACGACGTTGCGCACGGTGGGGCGCCGGTGGCTCGTGCCCATGTAGCGCGGCGCGGCGTCGGCGAGCGCGACCATCGCGTCCTGGCGCACCTTCGACGGCCCCGACCCGAAGCGCCCGTCCGACGGCCGCAACTCCGGCGGCAGGCTGATCGCGGTCTCGGTGCTCGTGTCGGTCACGGGTCGAGGCTAGCGATCCTTTCTGGTCGGGCTCGCAAGCTTCGCCCTCCTCGGCGCCTCACGCGACGAGTCGGGTGGGCCGCTCAGCGACCCGCCCGTCGGGGCTGATCGCCATCTCGGTCCCCGAGGTCCGCGACGCCGACCACCTCGGCGTGCCAGCGCGGGCGGTGCTGGCGCGCCCAGACCTCCGGTACCGGCCCCGAACGCATCGCGCGCATCGCGATCGGGTCGCGCGTCGCGAACATGATGTGCCCGATCACCGAGATGCCGATACCGAGCGCGAACCAGTCGTGCACCGAGGTCGCGCCGGTGCGCCACGAGTCGGGGAACGGCGCGAAGAAGCGCATGATCGAGCCGCTCATGATCATCAGCACGAGCGCGGCGGCGAGGAACGTCGCGTTCAGCTTCTGCCCTGGGTTGAACTTGCCGAGCTCGACTCCCGCGCGCGCGTCGCGCCGCCACCAGCGCTTGTCGTCGATGCTCCAACGATTGAGGCGGCCGAGGTCGCGCCGGAGCGCGCGCCCCGCGCGCGTGATCAGGCCGAGGATCAGCGGGACCGGAAGGCTCAGTCCCGCGACCACGTGGATCGTGCGCACGAGCTCGCGCCGACCGACGATCGCCTCGAGCTCGCCGAGATACAGGCACGCGCCGGTCGCGATGAGGACACCGACGAGCGCGGCGGTCGTCCAGTGCACGAGCCGCTCGACGCGGTCGAAGCGCTCGATCTCGGCGGATGGCATCACGTTCCCGCAGGGGCGGACGGGTCGCGACGCGGACCGTCCGAGGTGGGGGCTGAGGCGTCAGGAGCGGCGACCATCATGCGGTCGGATCGTCCGAACGGCCGTTGGAATGGCCGACCCAGCCGTTCACGTCGTAGCCGCGGTGCTCCCAATAGCCGGGTTCGACGTCGGCGGTGACCTCGATCGTGTCGAGCCACTTCAGCGACTTGTAGCCGTACATCGGCGTGACCGCGAGCCGCACCGGGCCGCCGTGCTGTCGCGAGAGGTCGGATCCTTCGAGCCGGTACGCGACGAGCACGTCGTCGCGGCGGGCCTGCTCGAGCGTGAGGCTCTCGCTGTAGACGCCGTCGAACGACGTGAACCGCACCGCGGTCGCGTTCGCCTTCACGCCCGCGTCGTCGAGCAGGTCGCGCAGCTTCACGCCGGTCCACGCGACGTTGTGCACGCGCCAGCCCGTGACGCATTGGAAGTCGCGTGTGAGCGAGGTCGCGGGCCGCGTGCGCAGGTCCGCGTACGTGAGCGTTCGCGGCCGCTCGACGAGACCGCCGACCTTCAGGCGGTAGTCGGCGTGCGAGCGCGACGGCAGGCTCGCCGCGACCGAGTAGATGCGGAACCGACCGATCGGCAGGAGCGAGAGGAGGCCCGTCGGATCCCTCGCCTCGACCGGTCCGAGCGTGCGCTCGAGCCAGTCGTCGACCCGCGCGCCGACGAGCACTCCCGCGACACCGACACCGAGCAGCCCGAGGAAGACCCGCCGCCCGACCGGTGCCTCGTTCTGTCTCATTCAGAACGCGTCGAACGGTCTTGCGACGGCGGGCGGGTCGCCGTGCGGCCCGCCCGACTCGTCGAGGGAGGCGTGGAGGAGGGCGAAGCGTGCGAGCCCGACCCAAGAGCACAGACCTCGTCGAACCCGGAGCGCAGCGAGTCGACGAGGACGTCGGGGTCGGCGACCGCGGCGGTGTCGGTGACGATCCCGATGCAGCAGCGATCACAGTGCGAGACGAGCGTGACGTTGAGCGCCGCGCCCGACGGGGGTGCGAAGGCGTAGAAGCCGTCGACCTCGGCTCCCGCGAGGAACACCGGGATCGGCGCGCCGGGCACGTTCGACGTCACGAAGTCGACGCACTTGAGCATGCTGCCGAACAGCGCGGTCGAGGTTGCGGTCGGCAGGCGGTTCAGCACGCCCGCGAGCGTCGAGGTCATGCGCAGCGCGGGCTCCGCGCGCCAGCCCCGTACGAGTGCGCCGATCGCGCGCATGCGCTGCGCAGGATCCTCGATCGACGCGGGCACCGGGAAGCGCGCCGGCGCGAACTGGTTGCCGCCCGAGTCGTGCTCGGCGGTGCGCAGGTTGATCGGCAGCGTCATGCGGAGCTCGCCGATCGCCGACCCGTGGTGCGAGTGGTAGCGCGTGAGGCCGCCGACGACCGCGGCGACGAACGCGTCGTTCACGCTGCCGTCGACCGCCTTGGCCGCGCGCTTCAGGTCGTCGAGAGGGACCTCGAACGTGTCGAGCCGGCGGCCGAGGCTGCGCTCGCCGAGCACGTCCGACATCGGTGCCGTCGCGGGTGCGAGCATGCGCCCGATCGAACGGCCGGTGTCGAGCGCGCCGGCCGCGGCGCGCAGCGGGTCGCGCGCCGTCTCGACGACGGCCTGCGAGAGCATCGCCGGGACGCGTCGCGAGATGCCGAGACCGCGGCGCGCGCTGTGCTGCAGCGAATCGCGCAGCAACGAGAGCGCGCCGAGCGATGTCGCGGCGTCGGGCTCGGGCAAGGGCGCGGGCTCCGCGGCGTCGCGCTCGAGGTCGACGACCTGGGTCAGCAGGTCGATGCCGCCGACGCCGTCGGTCACCGAGTGGTGCACCTTCATGACCGCCGCGGCCCGGTGACCGGCGAGGCCCTCGACGATGGTGAGCTCCCACAGCGGGCGGGCGCGGTCGAAGCTCGCCTGGGCGATCGGCGCGACCAGCTCGAGCAGCTGGCGGTGGTCGCCGGGCTTCACCGCGCGCACGCGACGGAGGTGGAAGTCGAGGTCGAAGTTGGGCTCGTGCGCCCAGCGGGGCGGACCCAACCGCAGCGGCGGTGAGAGCACGCGCTGGCGCAGGCGCGGGATCGCGATGCTCGCCCGCGCGAGCCGGCGGCGCAGACGCTCGAAGTCGGGCGCGCGGTCGAGCAGCCCTACGGCGACAATTGTCGACCGCAGCACCGGGTCCTTCTCGATGTTCCACATGAGCGCGTCCGCATCGCTCATGTGATCCGCAAATTTGCTCATGGTCGCGCTCGCTGACGCTCGCCGCTCCTGAGGCCTCGGCTGACGCCTCGGCGCCCGGCTCAGGCGGTCCGCGAAGCGACCCGCCCGGTCTGTGGGAACGAATCCACGCTACCTGCGCGAAACGTGGACGATCGTTCGCTCCATGACCTGCAGCGTGCGCCGGGCGAGAAGGTCGCCGCCCGCGCGCTGGAAGTGGATGCCGTCGGCGGTGCGGACCTCGACGAGCTGGCCCTTCGAGTTCGGCAGGTACTGCGTGTACTTGCCGTTCGGATCCTGGAACAGCGTGAAGCTGTCGATGTAGACCGCCCGGCTCCGCTTGGCGGCTTCCTGCTCGATCACCTCGTTGATGATCGGCCACTGGTCGTCGCGCGTCGCGAGGATCGGCACGCCGACGTAGACGACCCAGCGGTTGGCCGCGATCAGCTGATCCATGACCGCGCCGACCCGCCGGTGGTACTCCGTCTTCCAACCGGCGCTGCCGAACGCGTAGGTGTGACCGTTCGGCGCGGCGATCGTCTGGTTGTCGTTGCTGCCGAGCATGAGCACGACGATCTGCGGGTTGAACCGCTGCACGTCGTTCCCGAGCGCGGCGGGCCAGTTGAAGTAGTCGGGACGGGTGAGTCCCGAGGACACGCGGAAGTCGACGGTCCCGTTGCCCGCCGCCTTGTACACGTGCTCACCCGCCGCGATCCGATAGAGCGAGGTGCCGAACTCGAACGACAGCGAGTCGCCGGCGACGAAGATCGTCGCGGGGTGCGCGCGCGACACCGTGAGCGCCTGGTACCGATGCGCGTTCGCGGTCGTCGTCGGGCCGTGCGCGACGGTCGTGGTGGTCGGCGACGTCGCGAACGGGTCGGAGGACGCGCGCCGGCCGTCCTGCTTCGATATCGCCGGCGGGCCGTTGCCGAGCTCCTTGTCGAGCGCGCGGCGGGGTCGATCGAGGCGCAGGAACGACGAGACGGAGTGGACCGGCTTCATGATGTCGACGCCGACGCGGTGGCGCCACGTGCCGAGTCGCTGTGTCTGCGCGGTCTGCAGCATCGAGTCCGCGTTGAAGAGCGTGCCGACCGCGAACGCGATGAGCATCGCGAGGATCGCGTGGCCCGCGGGGACGGGCCGGCGCGCGGTGCGCCGCTCGGTCGGCGGGCGCGTGCGTGTGATGTCGCTCGGCGTCTCGGCCGGCTCTGTCGGCTCCGTCGGTTCGGGATCGGTCGTCGTCGTCATGGCTCAGAAGGCGAAGTAGATGAAGGGCGCGACGCCCTGCGGCCCCATCGCGTCGATGAGGAGGAGTCCGAACGCGATCGCGACGCCCATCTGCACGGGCGAGAGTCGCGAGAACATCACCTGCGCCCGCTCGATCGCGTTGCTCGGTACGTATTGCATCCCGATGCCGACCGCGATCGCGAGGAGCACACCGCCGGTGAGCAGCGGCGCGGGGCTCGTCCACCCGACGAACAGGCGCGTGAGGATCACCCCTGCGGTGTGGAACGTGTCGGCGCGGAAGAAGACCCAGGCGAAGCACACGATGTGGAACGTCACGATGCGCCGCACGATGCGTCTTCGCATCGTGTCGGGTGGCGGGTCGATGCCGAGGCGCGTGCGTCGGTTCGCGCGCATGTGCTCGAAGGTGAGCGCGCCGCCATGGATCGCGCCCCACGCGACGAACGTCCACGCCGCGCCGTGCCACAACCCGCCGATGACCATCGTGAGCATGAGGTTGCGGTACGTCGACCACTCGCCGTCGCGATTACCGCCGAGTGGGATGTAGAGGTAGTCGCGCAACCAGCGTGACAGCGTCATGTGCCAGCGGCGCCAGAAATCCTGCAGCGACTCCGCCGAATAGGGCGCGTTGAAGTTCTGCGGGAACCGGAATCCGAGCAGCAGCGCGAGTCCGATCGCGATGTCGGTGTAGCCACTGAAGTCGCAGTAGATCTGCACCGCGTAGCCGTAGATCGCGAAGAGGATCTCGCGACCGCTGTGCAGCTCCGGCAGGGTGAAGACCTTGTCGACGAGCGTTGTCGCGAGGAAGTTGGCCAGCACCACCTTCTTGAAGAGGCCCGACATGATGAGGAAGAACGCCCGGCCCGCGTCGACCTTGCGCGGGTCCTTCTTCTCGCGCAGCTGTGGGAGGAACTCGCTCGCGCGCACGATCGGTCCCGCGATGAGGTGCGGGAAGAACGAGATGTAGACCGCGAAGTCGAGGAAGCCGACGGGCTCGAAGTTCCGGCGGTAGATGTCGATGACGTAGCTCATCGCCTGGAACGTGAAGAACGAGATGCCGATCGGAAGCGTGACCCGGAGGACGTCGGGGCTCAGGTGGATGCCCGCGTGGACGAGCGCGTTGCGCGCGGAGACCTCGAAGAACTGCGCGTACTTGAAGTAGCCGAGCAAACCGAGATCGCCGACGATCGCGATCGTGAGCGCGATGCGGCGCGCGCGCTCGTCGCGCAGCCGGTGGATCGCCGTGCCCCACAACTGGTTCCAGACCGTCGACGCGACGATGAGGAACACGAACTTGGGATTCCAGTAGCCGTAGAAGAAGTAGCTCGCGGCGATGATGAAGAGCCGCCACCGGGTTCCGCGGGGCATGAGCAGCCAGCTCGCCGGCAGCGCGATCGAGAAGAAGATCGCGAACGTGACCGTCGGGAAGAGCACCGGCGGTAGCGTACGTTTGGTGCGGGAACGCTACGTGGTTGCCGGGGGACACCGGTTCTACTGCCTCGAGGCGGGGACGGGACCGCTCGTGCTGCTCTGCCACGGCTTTCCGGAGCTCGCGTTCTCGTGGCGCCATCAGATCGACGCGATCGCGGCGGCCGGTTTCCACGTGGTCGCGCCCGACATGCCGGGCTACGGCCGCTCCGACAAGCCCGATGTCGCCTACGACATCGAGTTCCTGAACGGCTGTCTCGCGGTGATCATCGGGTCGCTCGGACACGAGCGCGCGGTGCTCGCGGGCCACGACTGGGGCGGCCTCATCGTGTGGCAGTTCGCGCGCCGGTACCCCGAGCTCACCGCGGGCGTGATCGGGGTCAACACCCCCGACCTCCCGCGCCCGCCGGTCCCGCCGGTCGAGTTGATGCGGCAGATCTTCGTCGACACGCCGATCTACATCATCCAGTTCCAGGAACCGGGGCTCGCGGAGTGGGTGTTCTCGTGGGGTCGCGGCGCCGACGACTTCGTCGAGATGATCTTCCTGAACGAGATGAACCGGAACCCCGGCGCGTTCACACCGGAAGTGCTCGAGGTCTACAAGGAGGCGTTCCGTCCGCTCGGCGCGTTCACACCGCCGATCGAGTACTACCGGAACATGGATCGCAACTGGGCGCTCATGGCCGATCTCGCGGACCGCAAGATCGAGGTGCCGTGCCTCATGATCAGCGCCGAGAACGACATCGTGCTGAGCCCGGCGATGTCGGTCGGCATGGAGGAGCGCGTGCCGAACCTCGAGCGCGTGCTCATCCACGATTGCGGGCACTGGACGCAGCAGGAACGGCCGCAGGAGACCACCGACGCGATGCTCGGTTACCTCACGAAGCTCACGCCGTGGTCGTGAAGCGCGCGTCCAGTCGGTAGAACTCGACGGGCGTACCCCAGAGGACCGCGTCGAGCTCGTCGGCGCTGAGCTCGGCCGCGCGCGCGTCGACGAACTCGCTCACCGCGCCGGGAAACTCCGCGTCGGGGTGCGGGAAGTCGCTGGCCCAGATCACGTGGTCGGCGCCGAGTGCGCGCACGCTCGACGACGCGAGTGCGTCCTCGGGATCGCTCGACACGACGCACTGGCGCGCGAAGTACTCCGACGCCGACAGCGAGAGGTCCTTCGTCTCGCTCTCGGCCATCCACTCGCGGTGGTCGTCGAGGCGTGCGAGCCAGTACGGCACCCAGCCGGTCCCGGATTCGAGGAACGCGACCCGCAGATTCGGGTGCCGTTCGAGCGCGCCTTCGAGCACGAGGCTCGCCATCGCGGCCATCTGCTCGAGCGGGTGCGAGAGTGCATGCCGCAGCGCGAAGCCGTCGAAACGCGTGCGGCCGATCGTGTCGCCGCGCAGACCGAGTCCTTCGTGCACCGCGAGCACGAGCCCCGTCTCCTCGAGCGCGTCGTAGAACGGGTCGTAGGCGCGGTCGCCGAGGTTGCGGCCGTAGAGATGATTCGGGCGCGCCATCATCGCGACGAGACCGAGCTCCGCGGCGCGACGCGTCTCCGCGGCCGCGCGCGGCGGGTCCGCGAGCGGCGCGATGCCCGACGCCGCGAGCCGGCGCGGCTCGTGCGCGCAGTACGAGGCGACCCAGTCGTCGTAGCGCCGGCAGGCGTCGTCGTTCTCGGCCGCGTCGAGCTCGGGTTGGTACGGCACGAACAACCCGACCGACGGATACAGCACGACCGCGTCGATGCCCTGCTGATCCATCGCCCGCAGGTACGACGGCGCGTCGAAGCCGTGGTCCCACTGGTCGGTGAGGTCCGCGCCGCCGCACGCGACGAACGGCGTCGTCGCCGGCAGGTCCATCGGGTTCAGGTCGCTGCGGTGCGCGGGCCCGAAGGTGCCGCCCGGCTCGATGACGTGCGCGTCGGCGTCGAGGACCCGCGCGGGTCGCCCGGCCACGTCAGCTCCGCCGCGCCGCCATCGCGCCGTCGAGCGCGAGCACGGTGCCGCTCGTGTAGGTCGAGCGGTCCGACGCGAGGAACGACACTGCGTCGCAGACCTCGGCCGCGGTGCCGAGCCGCCGCATCGGATTGCTGGACGCGACCATCTTGATGATCTTGTCGGGGTCGGGCGCCTGCGCGGCGACCTCCATGAAGAGTCCGGTGTCGGTCGCCGACGGCGAGACCACGTTCACGCGCACGCCGTCGGGCGCGTGCTCGATCGCGGCCTGCTTGGCGAGGTTCACGAGCGCGCCCTTCGACGCGCAGTACGCCGCGTAGCCGGGCGCGCCGATGCTGCCGAGCACCGAGCCCATCAGCACCACCGACCCCGATCTGTTGCGCACCATTGCGGGGATCGCGTGCTTCATGCAGAGGAACGGGCCCTTGAGGTTGACGTCGAGGACGCGCTGCCAGTCGTCGTCGGTGCACTCGACGACCGACGAACGGGTCTCGATCGCCGCGCTGCACACGAGCACGTCGAGGCGGCCGTGCCGTTCGACGACGGCGTCGACCATCGCCGCGACCTCAGCCTCGCTGCGAACGTCGACCGTCCTCGCTTCCGCGTCGCCGCCGGTCGCGCCGATGCGCTCCGCGACCGCGAGCGCGCGGATTTGGTCGATGTCGGCGACCACCACACAGTGCTGCTCGCTTGCGAGCCGCTCGGCGATCGCCGCGCCGAGCCCCGCGCCACCACCCGTGACCACTGCCACCCGCGCTTCGCTCATCGGTAGGCCGCCAGTCCGCCGTCGCACGGGATGACCGCGCCCGACGTGTAGCTCGACTCGTCGCTCGCGAGGAACAGCGCGATCTTCGAGATGTCCTCCGCGACGCCGAGGCGGCCGACGGGGATCATCGAGCGCAAGCCTGCGAGGAAGCCCTCGGGATCGGGCATCGCGTCCGCGACCTTGCGGAAGCGGGGCGTGTCGATCGAGCCCGGCGCGATCACGTTGGCGCGCACGGCCGGACCGAAGTCGACCGCGATCTGGCGCGTGAGCGCGACCAATCCCGCCTTCGCGGCGCCGTACGCGGCGTAGCCCTCGCTGCCGATCAACCCGAGCACCGACGAGGTGTTGATGATCGAACCCGATCCGCCGGTGATCATGTGCGGGATACCGGCGCGGCACGCATAGAAGATCGCCGTGAGGTTCGTCGTGATCGTGAGGTCCCACTCCTCTTCGGTGCAGTCGACCAGCCGACCCGACATCTGCACCGCGGCGTTGTTGTAGAGCACGTCGAGGCGCCCGAGCTGGGAGATCGTCGCGGCGACCATCGCGTCGCAGTCGGCGCGGCGCGACACGTCGGCGTGGAAGGCGAACGCGTTGCTCCCCGCGGCCTCGACGAGGCCCACCGTCTCGCGGGCGCCGTCGTCGTCGATGTCGATGACGGCGATGCGCGCGCCGTGCTCGGCGAAGAGCACCGAGGCGGCGCGGCCCTGACCCGACCCCGCACCCGTGATCAGCGCGACCTTGCCGTCCAGCAGGCTCGTTCTGGGCACGCGGCGGACGCTACGGAAGCGCGACGCACCTCGTCAACGTGACGGGCGGTCAGATCGGTCGTCGGAACTGTCTACGATCCCGCGCCGATGTCCGACGCGCTCTTCGTCATCGACGGCCCGACGGCCGTGCCCAGTGAGCTCACGCGCGGCCCGTGGGATCCGAACGCGATGCACGGCGGACCACCGTCGGCGCTGCTCGCGCGCGCGGTCGAGCAGTGCGACGAGGGACCGGCGCCGTTCGTCGCGCGCCTCACCGTCGAGCTGCTGCGACCGGTTCCGCTGCAACCGCTCACCGTCGCGGCGCGCACGCTGCGGCCCGGCAAGCTCGTGCACTGGGTCGAGGCGACACTGCACGCGGGTGATGTCGAGGTCGCGCGCGCGGTCGGCCTGCGGTTGCGCACGGTCGAGCACTCGGTCGTCGCCGCGCCCGCGACCGAACCGCTCGCGACGCGCGACACCGGCACGGTCATCGACCTCGATCCGCAGGTGCTCCGTGGCGTCGGGTTCTGGAACGCGAACGATCTCTGCATCGTGTCGGGCCAGTTCGGCGGTGCCGGTCCGGGTGGCGCGTGGATCCGCCTGAAGGTTCCGGTCGTCGCGGGGGAGGAGCCGAGCCCGGCGCAGCGCGTCGCGGCCGCGGCCGACTTCGCGAGCGGCATCGGGAACCCCGTCGACGTGATGGTCGCGAACGCGATCAACGCCGATCTCACGATCGCGATGCACCGCGCGCTCGTGGGCGAGTGGGTCGGCCTCGACGCGCGCGCGTGGGCCGACGGTCAGGGCACCGGTCTCGCCGAGGCGCTGATCTTCGACGACGCCGGTCCGGTCGGCCGCTCGTTGCAATCGCTCATCGTGCGCACCTCACCGATGCGCTGACGCGCGCCGTCCGACCCGAAGGCTGAGGCGTCAGGAGCGGCGAGCGAAGCGAGCGCGACCGGAAAGCACCGAGCTCAGTCTTCGCGGCGGTCGACGTCGGCGGCCCAGAGGGCGAACTGGCCGTTGCTGTAGACGATCGACGTCGGGCGACCCTCGAGCGGCGGCCGCAGTCCGCCGCGCGTCATGTCGACGCGCACGCGGATCGTGCGGCGGCCCTTCGCGGTCGGCAGCGCGACCCGGCCGTCGGACGACCACTTGAACGCCGATGCGGGCAGCGTCAGCGACTGGTAGGTCGAGAACTTCTTCAGCCGCTTGTCGAGCGCGGCCTGCACCCGATCGACGATCGGCGAGTGGAACCCGGCCGGCAGCTTCGCCTTCTCGATCTCCTGGCTGACGATGTCGCGCAGCTCGTCCTTCGACGCGCCGCCCGGGCGCGCGAGCGCGGCGACCCGCGCCGCGTTGCTGACCCGGTTGACGCGCTCGAGCGTCGCGACCAGCAGCTCGTGCTGATCGGGGTCCGGGAGGATGTCGACTTCGTTGGCCGTGCTCATTCGCTCGCTCCTTCGCCGGCTCCCCTGCGGGTCGCCGACTCGCGCGCTCCCTGGCGAGCCTCGACGCTCGCTCCGCTCGCGCCTGCGGCCGCGTGACGACGACGTCCTGCAAGATGCCGTTGACGGGCGCATCGTGGAGGACGCGGACGCACGTCGGCAAGCGGGATTGGCGTCGGATATCACGGATACGTAATATCCGGAACATGCGGATGTCGGACGGCGTCGAGTGGGCGGTCCACTGCGCGACCGTGCTCGGCGCGCTGCCCGAGGGGGCGTGCCTGAGCGGAGCCCGGCTCGCCGAGTTCCATGGCGTGCCCGCGCCCTACCTCGCGAAGCACCTCCAGACCCTGACCCGGGCCGGCGTCTTCGTCGCGGTGCCGGGACCGAGGGGCGGCTATCGGCTCGCCCGTCCCGCCGCGGAGCTCACCGTGCTCGACGTCGTCGAGGCGCTCGAGGGCACCAAGCCCGCGTTCCGTTGCACCGAGATCCGCAAGCGCGGCCCCTCCGCGGTCGGCGCGTCGGAGTACTCGACGGTGTGCGGCATCCACCGGGCGATGGTCCGCGCCGACGGGGCGTGGCGGGACTCGCTGCGCAGCACGACGATCGCCGAGCTCCTGCACGGCGTCCTCACCGAAGCGCCGCCCACGTCGCTCACCAAGGGCATCGAGTGGCTGCAGGCGGCTACGAAAGGAACGGCCGTGAGCGGCTGAGCCGTCGAGCGAAGCGAGCAGGGCGGCCTCGCCGGCGGCCCATCTCGCGTCACCGAGCGGCGAGCGCAGCGAGCGCGACCAGAAAGGCCTGATCATGGGAACGATCTTCGTCACCGGCGCGACGGGCGTGCTCGGAAGAGCCTCGGTCGCGCAGCTGCTCGACTCCGGACACACGGTGCGCGCGCTCGCTCGCAACGACGAGCGCGCCGCGGTGGTCGCGGCGGTCGGTGCCGAGCCGTTCGTCGGCAACCTGTACGACGTCGACGACATGAAGCGCGCGATCGCCGGCATCGACGCCGTCATGCACCTCGCAACGCGCATCCCACCGTTCACGCGCGGGTGGCGCGCGTCGACGTGGGCCGAGAACACCAAGCTGCGGGAGACGGGCACGCGGGTGCTCGTCGACGCCGCGCTCGCGAACGGTGTCGGCCGCTTCGTCGCGGAGTCGATCAGCTTCATCTATCGCGACGGTGGGTCGTCGTGGCTCGACGAGCACTCACCGGTCGAGGCGTCGATCGCCGCGATGCGACCGGTGATCGCGCTCGAGCACGAAGTCGAGCGGTTCACGGCCGAAGGCGGCGCAGGTATCGCGCTGCGGTTCGGTGCGTTCTACGGCGCCGACGCGCGCAGCACCGACGAGCTGCTCGGGCTCGCGAAGTGGAAGCTCGCGCCGGCGCTCGGCGCTCCCGACGGTTACTTCTCGTCGATCGGCACCGACGACGCGGGACGCGCGGTCGCCGCGTCGGTGCGCGCACCCGCGGGCGTCTACAACGTCGTCGACGACGTTCCGCTCACGCGTCGCGAGTACGCGGACGCGTTCGCCGCGGCGTTCGGGCTCGGCACGCTGCGCATCCTGCCGACGTGGATGTTGAAGCTCGGTGGCGCCGCGGCCGAGGCGATGATGCGCTCACAGCGCGTCAGCCATGCCGCGTTCACGGGCGTGACCGATTGGGCGCCCGAGCATCCGAGCGCGGTCGAGGGCTGGAAGGCCGTCGCCGCCGCGAGACGAGGAGGTTCCCGTGGGTGACGACAGAGTCGGCGCCGCGCAGCGCGTGCTGCTCGCGATCCTGACGATCTCGGGCGTGACCGTCGGAGGCTGGGCCGCGTTCGCGCCCCGTTCGTTCTACGACAAGTTCCCGGGCCTCGGACAGATATGGGTCGCGGTCGACGGGCCGTACAACGAGCATCTCGTGCGCGACGTCGGCGCGCTGAACCTCGCGCTCGCGGTCGTCAGCCTCTGCGCGCTCGTGTCGCTCGCGCGCTCGACGATCGTCGCGGCCTCGCTGGGATGGCTCGTGTACGGCGTGCCGCACTTCGTGTACCACGCGCGCCATCTCGGACCGTTCGACGGCACGCAGAGCGTGGCGCTGCTCGCGAGCCTCGCGTCGACCTCGGTCCTCGGGCTCCTGATCCTGTGGCTCGAACGGGCGCGGCTGCCTCACGGCACGGTGTTCGCGCCTGAGCGCGTGAGCGAAGCGAGCAGCGCGACCTCGGCTGGGGATTGAGGCGTCGGGGAGGGCGAAGCTTGCGAGCCCGACCAGAATTAACGGCGGCCGGCGCGCGGCTTCTTGCCGTGGTTCGCCTTGTTCCGGCGGGCGCGCAGTCGACGGAGCTTGCTCTTCTTGCTCATGAGAACGGGCACGCTACCTGAAGGGCGCGTCCGGCGGCGAACCACGTTCGCACCAGACGGCCGGGTCGCCGTGCGGCCCGCCCGAATCGCGGGCTGCGGCGTCCGGAGCGGCGAGCGCAGCGAGCGCGACGAGACAGAATGGTCCGTATGGAGAACCTCGGACTCGTCGGTCTCTCCGACGCGGGCTCGAACCTCCTTTTCAGCGCCCTCACGGGCCTCCCCGATCCAGGGGTCTTCGAGTCGGCGGTCGCGATCGCGCCGGTGCCCGACGAGCGCGTCGAGCGGCTCACCTCGATGTCGCAGTCGAAGAAGGTCGTGCACGCGGGCTTCGAGCTCGTGCACATCGCGCTCCCGCCCGGCGCGAAGCCCGGTGAAGGGCTCGGCACCCGCTTCCTCGGCGCGCTCCGCAACTGCGACGCGATCCTGTTCGTGCTGCGCGCCTTCGACAGCCCGGTGGCCGGCCCCGCCGATCCGACCGGCGACCTCGCGGGACTCGAGCTCGAGCTCGTGATCGCCGACCTCGCGACGGTCGAGGGCCGCACCGACCGTCAGCGGCGCGCGGCGAAGGGCGACAAATCGCTGCTGCCCGAGATCGCGGCGCTCGAGCACGCGCACACGGTGCTCGAAGCGGGTACCCCGATCTACCGATCGGAGCTGAGCGCGGACGAGCGCACGTTGCTCGCGCCGTGCTTCCTGCTGACCAGCAAGCCGCATCTCGTCGTCGTGAACGTCGCCGAGGACCAGGTCGCCGACGGCGATGCCGTCGCCGCGCCCTTCGGGACCGACGCGCTCGCCGCGTGCGTGGAAGTCGAGTCCGAGATCGCGGCGTGCGAGCCCGACGAGCGCTTCGAGATGCTCGAGACGTTCGGCATCGGCGAGAGCGTCGTGCCCCGTCTCGCGCGCCGCGCGTACGAGCTCTTGAACCGGCGCACGTTCCTCACGACCGGTCCCGACGAGACGCGCGCGTGGACGTTCCGCGCCGGCGCCCGCGCGCCCGAGTGCGCGGGCGTGATCCACTCCGATCTCCAGCGCGGCTTCATCCGCGCCGAGGCGATCGACTGGCAGGAGTTGCTCGACGTCGGGTCCTGGGCGAAGGCGAAGGAGCTCAACAAGATCCGGCTCGAGGGCAAGGAGTACGAAGTGCGCGACGGCGACGTGCTCGAGATCCGCTTCAACGTCTGACGTCATGGCCTGGCTGGTTCGCGGCGACGACGTGCTGGCCGCGGCCGAGGTGGCGGTGACCCGCCGGCAGCGGCGACGTGGTCTGCTCGGTCGCGACGCGCAGGACGGCGCGATCGTGCTGCGACCGTGCCGTCAGGTGCACTCGCTCGGGATGCGATTCCCCCTCGATGTCGCCTTCTGCGATCGCGACGGGTTCGTCCTGCACATGACGACGCTCGCGCCGTGGCGGCTGTCGCGGCCGGTGCCGCGCGCGTACTTCGCGATCGAGGCGTCCGCCGGCGCGTTCGATCGCTGGAAGCTCGAGGTCGGCGACATCATCGAGGTTCGCGGGTGACCGGAGCACTCGTCGTGGTCTCGACCCCGATCGGCAACCTGCGCGACCTCTCGCCCCGCGCCGCCGACGAGCTCCGCGGCGCCGACGTCATCGCCGCGGAGGACACCCGCCAGACCCGAAAGCTGCTGAGCCTCACCGACATCCCGGCCGGGAATCGGCTGCGCTCGGTGCACGCGCACAACGAGCAGCGCGAATCCGCGCGCATCGTCGAGTTGATCCGCGCCGGTAGTCGAGTCGTGCTCGTGACGGACGCGGGTACGCCCGCAGTGTCGGATCCCGGCGAGCGAATCGTGCGCGCGTGCATCGACGCGGAGTTGCCGGTCGAGGTCGTGCCGGGTCCGAGCGCGGTGCTCGCCGCGCTCGTCGTGTCGGGCCTGCCGGCGACGCCGTTCGTCTTCGAAGGCTTCCTCGCGCGCAAGGGTGCGGCGCGCGCCGAGCGGATCGACGCGCTCCGACGTGCACACGCGACGACAATCCTCCTGGAGTCACCGATGAGGGTCGCGGCGACGCTCGCCGAGCTGCGCGACGCGCTCGGCGAGGACCGCCGCGCGGTCGTCGCACGCGAGCTCACGAAGCTGCACGAGGAGGTGCAGCGCGGCACGCTCGGTGAGCTCGCGGAGCAGTTCGCGGCGCGCGACCTGCGCGGCGAGTGCGTGGTGCTCGTCGCGCCCGCGGGCCCACCTGCGCCGGTCGGCGACGAGGAGATCCGTTCCGCGCTGACGCGCTCGCTCGCCGCGGGCGCGAGCCGTCGGGATGCGGCCGCGAGCGTCGCGGGTGCGCTCGGCATCGCGCGCCGGCGGGCCTACGAGCTCGCGGTCGAGCTCCCGTCGGTGGTGGTGAACGTCGAGTCCTGACCGTTCGCGGTGACGCCGACCGTCAGCATCTCGACGCACGCCGCGCACACGAGCTTGTCGCGATAGGGACTGAGCCCGTCGGAGGAGCTGCAGAACACGCACGTTCGTTCGACCTTGGCGAGTACGAGGTGGCCGCCGTCGACACGGATGTCGAGCAGATCACCGACCCCGATCTCGAGGATGCGGCGGAGCTCGGCCGGGACCACGATCCGTCCGAGCGCGTCGATGCGGCGGGTCATGCCGATGGAGTTCATGCGGCTTCGACCACGGTCGCCGGATCCGAAGCGTTCGGACCACTCCGATCCTTCAGAGCGTTCAGCGTTGGGCGCGTAACGACCGCGACCGCGATCTGCGCCTGACTGGAGTTCATGTACTCCCCCCACAGGGCCGGTGACGCCTCGATCGGGCGCCCCACTGGCCGGGGAGCGTAGCGTTTTCGTCGCGGGAACGGGCTCCCCACCGGTCAGAATGGGCGAACCGTCCAGCCGAGCGAGGCGTGCTTCCGTGCCCGAGCCGTTCTACGTCACGACTCCGATCTACTACCCGAACGACGCGCCGCACATCGGTCATGCGTATACGACGGTGTCGGGCGACGCGCTCACGCGGTGGCGCCGGCTGTGGGGCGACGACGTCGTCTACCTGACCGGAACCGACGAGCACGGGCTCAAGCTGCAGCGCGCGGCCGAGGCGAACGGGATCTCACCGCAGGAGATGGTCGACCGCACGAGCGCGCAGTTCCGCGAGGCCTGGGACCTGCTCGACATCGCATACGACGACTTCATCCGCACGACCGAGCCCCGTCATCGCGTCGCCGTCCAGCAGTTCCTGCAGACGCTGTACGACGCCGGCGACGTCGAGCTCGGCGTCTACGAGGGCCTCTATTGCGTCTCCTGTGAGGCGTATTACACCGAGGACGAGCTCGTCGACGGGCTCTGTCCGATCCACGCCCGACCCGTCGAGCGGGTCACCGAGGAGAACTACTTCTTCAAGCTCTCTCGCTTCGAGGAGCGGCTCCTGGCTCACTACGAGGAGCATCCCGAGGCGGTGCAGCCGGACACGCGTCGTAACGAGGTGCTCGGGTTCATCAAGTCGGGGCTGCGCGACTTCTCGATGAGCCGCACGTCGATCACGTGGGGTGTCCCGTTGCCGTGGGACGAGAAGCACGTCGCGTACGTGTGGGCCGACGCGCTCTTCAACTACTGCACCGCGATCGGCTACGGCACCGATCCGGAGCGTTTCGATCGCTATTGGCCCGCGAACTACCACCTCGTCGGCAAGGACATCCTGCGCTTTCACGCCGTGTACTGGCCCGCGATGCTGATGAGCGCGGGGCTCGAACTGCCGAAGTGCGTGTTCGCGCACGGCTGGCTGCTCGTCGGCGGCGAGAAGATGTCGAAGACGAGCATGAACCAGATCGCGCCCGCGGATCTCGTGCGCGACTTCGGCGTCGACGGTGTGCGCTACCACTTCCTCGCCGACCAACGCTTCGGTCCCGACGGTGACTTCTCGTACGAGGCGATGGTCGCGCGCTACAACGCGGATCTCGCGAACAACTTCGGGAACCTCGCGAACCGCGTGCTCACGATGGCGACGAACTACTGCGGCGGTGTCGTGCCCGACGCGCGCGACGACTCGGTGCTGCGCGCCGCGGCGGAGTCCGCGTTCACCGCGCAGTGCGACGCGATGGAGCGACTCGCGTTCTCCTCCGCGTTCGGCGCGGTGTGGGATCTGATCGGCGCGACCAACGCGTACATCGAGGACCGCCAACCGTGGGCCACGAACAAGGCGGGCGATACCGCGGCGACCGCGGCGGTGATCGGCGCGTGTCTCGAGGCCCTGCGACTCGTCGCGCTGCTCGCGTCGCCGGCGATCCCCCACGCGGCAGCGGAGCTCTGGCGGCGGCTCGGGCTCGCCGGCCGGCCCGAGGATCAGCGGCTCCCAGGCGCCGCGACCTGGGGTTCTCTCCCGGTGGGGAGCCCCCTCGAGCGCGGCGCGCCGCTCTTCCCCCGCATCGAGCGCGCCGACGCCTGATGGTCGCCTGGATCGACTCCCACTGCCATCTCCAGTGGGAGCCCGAGCGTCCCGACCACCCGCCCGCCGACCCCGAAGGCGACCTCGCGCGTGCCGCCGACGCGGGCGTGGCCGCGTTCGTGTGCGTGGGCACCGACCTGGCGACGTCGCGCGCCGCGGTCGAGCTCGCGGAGCGGCATCCGAACGTCTACGCGACCGTCGGGCTGCACCCGCACGACGCGTCGCGACTCGATGCAGAGTGGGACGACCTCGTCGCGCTCGCGCGTTCGAGCGCGCGCGTCGTCGCGATCGGCGAAGCCGGTTTCGATCTGCACTACGAGCATTCACCGCGCGACGCGCAGGCGCGCGCGTTCGCGGCGCAGATCGCGCTCGCGCACGAGCTCGATCGCGCGCTGGTGATCCACACGCGTGACGCGTGGGACGACACGTTCCGCGTGCTCGCCGAGAGCGGTGTGCCCGCGCGCACGATCTTCCACTGCTTCACCGGCGGCGTCGACGAAGCGCGCCGCGCGCTCGCGATCGACGCGCTGTTGTCGTTCAGCGGCATCGTGTCGTTTGCGTCGGCGAGCGACGTGCGCGAAGCCGCGGCCGTCGTGCCGCGCGACGCGCTGCTCGTCGAGACCGACGCGCCGTTCCTCGCGCCGGTACCGCACCGCGGCAAGCGCAACGAACCCGCGCTGGTCCCGGTCGTCGGAGCCGCGCTCGCGGCCGCTCGCGACGAATCCGTCGAGATCGTCGCCGACGCGACGAGAGCCAACGCGACCAGGGTGTTCGCGCTCTCTCCGTCGGCCTGATCACCGAGCGCGCGCTCGCTGCGCGGTTCGCAATTGGAAGGCCGGGGCAGGAATCGTTAGCTTGCGCACGCCGCGGGCGGAGCCGAGGGCCCTGTCGCGTCGCGCGTCGTGCCAGCCAACCGGGAGGCGTCTCATTCGAAGCGTTGCGCGTCGACCCGTCACGGGTTTGCGGCCGGTCAAGCCGGCGGTGCGCGGCGACGTTCGCAGCGCGCGACGTCGTCACCTCTCACCCGGCACGCGCGCGGCGCTCGGGCGCACCCGCTTCATCGAGATCGTCCCCGCCGGTCCGAGTCGCGTGCACGCGAGCGCGCCGCCGCTTCACGACGAGCCGCCGGTCGTGCTGCATCCGCTCTGGGCGCCGGTGCACGCGCGCCGCAGCGACGGCATCGACATCCGTCCGCCCGCGCGACGCGCGCACGCGCTGCATCCCGCGACTCCGCCGCGCCACGGCACGCGTCCGGGTCGACGGCCGCGTCCGATCGTTCCGTTCGACATCCCCGTCGAGGCCTACGCGGTCGAAGTCGGCGGGAGCGCGCATCCGGTGGTGCGCCGGCTCGGTGATCGCCGCCTCGTCTACGTCGAGCACCGCCGCGCGGTGCGGCGCTCGTATCGGCGTCGCCAACTCGCGCTCGCGGTCGGTCTCTCGAGTGCCTTCGTGGCGGTCGCAGCCACCGCGCTCGCGCCCGGGGGGCACGCCTCGGCGGCGGCCCCGGCCGCCGTGTCCGGGACGGCCGCGCCGGTCGTGCGTGCCGCGGCCGCCGCCCCGCCGTCCGGGGCTGGCCCGCGGCCCGCCTACGACCGGGCCCGCGGGATCACGCCGGTCACGGCCGGTCCGCGGCTGACCGCCGAGCACCGGCCCGACGACCGCGACGAGCGGCACGTCCCGATCCCGCCGTGGGGCAAGGGCTCGATCGCCGACAATCCGTTCTTGATCTGCACGAAGGGCTACGAGTCGATCGACGCCGGCGGGTACCACGCGATCGGCGACGGCGGCCGCTACCGCGGCGCGTACCAGTTCGACCAAGTCACGTGGAACGGGGTCGCGGACCACGTCGGCCACGAGGAGTGGGTCGGCGTGCTGCCCGACGAGGCCCCGCCCGCGGTGCAGGACTACTTCGCGCTCACGCTCTACAAGTGGCAGGGCGCGCGCCACTGGAACGGTCGCTGCGCGGGGCTGCCGTAGCCTCCGGGCACATGGACGGCGCGCGAGCGGCACGCGGTGCGCGTGAGGCTCACGAACGACTCGTACGAGCGCTCGACGCGCACGGTGTCGACGACGCGCTCGCGCGACGACCTTCGTTGTTGCCGGGATGGAGTGTGGGTCACGTGCTCACCCATCTCGCGCGCAATGCCGACAGTCATACGCGCATGATCGAAGCGGTGCTGCGCGGCGAACCGGTGGAGCAGTACCCGGGCGGGTCCGCGCAGCGTTCGGGCGACATCGAGGCCGGCTCGACGCGAGACGCGCGCGTGTTGATCGACGATCTACGCGCGTCCGACGACGCGATGGCCGCGGCGTTCGCGCGCGTCGACGACGCGACGTGGGCGCGCGACGCGTTGCGGTGGGGCGAGCCGTGGCCCGCGGTCGACCTTCCGTTCCTGCGTTGGCGCGAGGTTGCGCTGCACGCAACCGACCTCGGCGTCGACGGCGTCGACGCGAGCATCTGGCATCCCGACTACGTCGATCACGAGCTGCGCCGGCAGGTCGGCGCGCTGGCGTGGCGGCTCCCGGCCGGAACCGCCGTGCGACTCGTCGCGCGCGACGCCGGGTGGAGCACGTTCGTCGTGCCGTCCGCCGGGGACCCCGTGCGCGGGGTCGTCACGGTCGAGGACACGGCGGCGGAATTGCTCGCCTGGGCGGTCGGGCGGGCGCCCGGTGGCACCCATTGGCCGCCGCTCGAACCGTGGCGCGGCTACCCGTAGGTTCGGGTCAACCCGAGTACGCGCGCGTCCGGCGGCCAGACTGAGCGGGTGGACCTGCTCACGCCCGCGTCGATCCAGGCGCTCCTCGACCGTCACGACCTGCGCCCGGGGCGCGCCCTCGGGCAGAACTTCCTCGCCGATCCGAACACCGCGCGCCGCATCGCACGCCTCGCGGGAGTCGACGCCCGCGTGCCGGTCGTCGAGATCGGACCCGGTCTCGGATCGCTGACGCTCGCGCTCCTCGACGCCGGCGCGCCCGAGCTCGTCGCGCTCGAGCTCGACCGTCACCTCGTGCCGGTGCTCGACGAAGTGCTCGCGGGACGCGCCGCGCGCGTCGTGCAGGGCGACGCGATGACGATCGACTGGTACGCGCTGCTCGCGAGCGCGTCGCGTTGGGTGATGGTGTCGAACCTTCCGTACAACGTCGCGACGCCGGTCGTCGTGCGCGTGCTCGAGGACGCGCCGATGGTCGAACGGCTCTTCGTGATGGTGCAGCGCGAGGTGGGGGAGCGGCTCGCGGCGACACCGGGAAGCGCGGCGTACGGCGCGGTGTCGGTGAAGGTCGCGTATTACGCACACGCGGAGGTCGCGGGTACGGTGCCGCCGACCGTGTTCGTACCGAAACCAAAGGTCGATTCCGCCCTCGTGCGCCTGGAACGGCGCGCATCGGCACCCGTCGACGTACCCGACGTCGGCCGTATGTTCGAGATCGTGCGCGCAGGCTTCGCGACGCGGCGCAAGATGTTGCGGCGAGCGCTCGCGGTCGCGTTCGGCGATCGCACGGTTCCGTTGCTCGAGGGCGCAGGCATCGATCCGAGCGCGCGTGCCGAAACCCTCGGGCTCGACGAATGGGCGGCGATCGCCCGCGCAGAACGCGAGGTTGCGGCGTGACACGGTGGCGTGCCAACTCCAAGCTCACGTTGTCGCTGCGCGTCTTGAGTCGCCGCGCCGACGGATTCCACGAGCTCGACGCGCTCGTCGTGTCGGTGACCGAGCCGCACGATCAACTCACGGTCACGGCCGGGCAGCGGCGGGACCGCGTCGAGCTGGTGCTCACCGGACCCGCGGCCCAGGGCGTCACACCCGGCGGCGACAACCTCGTCGTGCGCGCGGCGCGGATGATGCTCGACCGCGCGCGAGACGCGCACCGCGCGTACGGCGTTCGCATCGAGTTGGACAAGCACATCCCCGCGGAGGCGGGCCTCGGTGGCGGGTCGGCCGACGCCGCGGCGGCGCTGCATGCGCTCGACCGGCTCCTCGATCTCGACCTGTCGACCTTCGAGCTCGCGACGCTCGGCGCCGACCTCGGATCCGACGTCCCCTTCTGCGTGCACGGCGGTGCCGCGTCGATGCGGGGTCGGGGCGAGACCGTCGAGCGCACGGATGTGCCGGCACTACACGTCGTGGTCGCGGTACCGCCGTTCGCGCTCGCAACGCCCCGTGTCTTCCGGGCGTGGGACGCGCTCGGCGGTCCGAGATCAGAGCGCGTCGTCACCGTCGACGGGGTCGGCGACCTCGTGAACGATCTCGAGCCCGCCGCGGAAGACGTCGAGCCCCGCCTGCGGGGGTTCCGCGAGGCGCTCGAGGTCGCGACCGGCGCGCCCACCGTGCTCGCGGGGAGTGGCTCTGCGTGCGCATCGCTCTTCCAGGACGCCGCCGCCGCCGCGGCCGCGGTGGCCCGGGTCGCCGAATCCGGCATCGCGCGGCTCACCGTCGCCGGATCCACCGCGTCGAGCGGCGTCGAGCGCCTCGACGCCTGACGGGGACAAAACGAAGCGACCGCCGCGTCGGGCGGTCGTTCAGAGCTGTGTCGTGCCCGCCGGAACGAGCGGGTCGCTGCGCGGCCTGCTCGGCTCGCCGACTGAGGCGTCCGGAGCAGCGAGCGTCGCGAGCGCGACCAGAGCGTGCTGGAACTACTTGCCCTGCTGACGCCGCTGCCAGCGCGTCTTCTTGAGAAGCTTCTTGTGCTTCTTCTTGCGCATGCGCTTGCGGCGCTTCTTGATCAGGGAGCCCATAGCAAGGGCTGACCGTACTCGGCGCCGGCGGACCCGGCCAAACCGCGCAGGATGGCCCGCGCGCGGCGGTAACGTCACCCGGGGTCGGGGGTGGTGTAACGGCAGCAC